>JACPDV010000387.1 GCA_016183835.1 Armatimonadota bacterium | reverse complement strand
GCGGTCCGTCATCCCCGCGACGTAGTCGCACACCGCCCGCGCGCGATCGTCCACTTGCGCCAGGTCCAGCGACGGATGCGGGCGCGGCAGTTGGTCCGGGTTGGCCAGGTAGTGGTCGAACAGCGCCGTGACGAGCTGCTTGATCCGCCCCCGCTCGGCATTGGCCGCCGAATCGCCCAGGTAGACGTGGTCGAAGAGGAACTCCTTGACCTCGTCCATCGCCGCCACCGCGGAGTCGGACATGCGGATCTGCGCCTGCTCCCAGCTCTGCGTGATGACGTCGGTGACCAGCGTGTCGATGCGCTCGCCGTGGGTCGCCCCGAGACGGTGAAGGGCCGTGGGTGGCAGGTCGTCGAGACGGAGGAGCCCGGCGCGACGGGCGTCGTCGATGTCGTGGTTGAGGTAGGCGATGCGGTCGGCGTACATCACCACCTCGGCTTCGAGCGTGGCCGCGCCGGATTCCAGAGTGGCCAGGTCGCCGCGGCCCTTGGTGTGCGAGACGATCCCGTTGCGCACCTCCCAGGTGAGGTTGAGCCCCTCGCCGTCGTTTTCGAGCCGGTCCACCACGCGCAGGCTGTGGGCGGCGTGGTGGAAGTGCAGTCCCGGCACGGCCCGCTGGAGCGCCTCCTCGAGCGCCTCCTCGCCGGCATGGCCGTACGGCGTGTGGCCGAGGTCGTGAGCCAGGCCGATGGCCTCGGTAAGGTCCTCGTTGAGACCCAGGGCGCGGGCGATAGTGCGCGCGATCTGCGCCACCTCCAGGGTGTGGCTGAGGCGGGTGCGGTAGTGGTCGGTCACCGGCGAGACGAAGACCTGCGTCTTGTGCGCCAAGCGGCGGAAGGCCTTCGCCTTGTGGAGCACGCGGTCGCGGTCCTGCATGTAGCAGGTGCGGACGGGGCAGGGCGGCTCCTCGCGCTTGCGCCTCGATCCGCTCGCGAGGGGTCATGGCGCCTCCGGCTTGGGCCCCACGGTGCCGTCGGCCAGCATGGTCAGGAGCGCGGAATCCTCCTGCGCGAGCGGCAGGTCGACCCGCGCCCGGCGGCGGCTCGACTCGTAGGTGGCGAAGATCACCTCGGTGGATTGCAGCGCCGTGCGCGCGGAGAGGACCGGCGTGCGGTCCGACAGGAGGCTGTCGATGGCGTCGTGAACCCCCGCGGCCACGGCGTCCAAGCCGTGCAGGCCCTCCTGGCAGTCGGGCAGCTCCCAGCCCTCGGTCTCGCCGCTCCGCCAGCGCAGCGGCACGTTCCCCGGCGCGCCCACCTCGATCACCCCGGTCTCGCCGATCAGCCGGTTCTGCGCCCCCAGCGACGGCTTCGGCCCGGTCTCCAGGTAGCCTGTCACGCCGTTCTGGAAGCCGAACAGGCTGATCCCCTGATCCTCGTGCTGGAGCTGAAAGACGCTCAGGTCGGTGCGTTTGTCGATCTGGCCGATGACCCATGCCGCCGGCTGATCGTCGTTGTAGAAGAAGAGCATGTTGAACCAGTGGGTGCCCCAGTCCATCAGGTTGGGGCACTGCGCCTCGAGCCGTTGCAGCTTACCGATGCGGCCCTGCCCGACGAGCTTCTTGGCCATCTTGAAGGGCAGGTTGAAGCGCCGCTGGTGGCCGATGGTGAGCTGTACGCCGGCGTCTTCGCAGGCGGCGACCATGCGCTTGGCCTCGCCCCAGGTAGGCGCCATCGGCTTCTCGGAGTGAACCGCCTTGACGCCGGCGGCGGCGGCGGCGATGACCATCTCGGCGTGGAAGGCGGGCCAGGTGCAGACGCTGACGATGTCCAGATCCTCGTGCGCCAGCATCTTCTCGAAGTCGTCGTAGACGGTGACCTCCGCGCCCAGGTCCGCCGCCAGGCCCTTGGCGCTGTCGGGCTTGATGTCGGCCATCGCCACCAGTTGCGCACCGCGATGCGACAGGTAGCCCTTGGCATGCCCGAAGGCCATCCCCCGCCGGATCGTGCCGTCCGGCAGAACCCGCCGCCCACACCCCACGATGCCCACCCGGTACGCTGCCATGTTCGCCTCGCTTTCCCAGGAGGGTGTAAGGGATCGGCGCCGGCAGGTCAAGGGCGCGGCCGTTGGATTCGCGTGCGCCCCACGCGGTGTGTTATGCTATCGCCCGGTCACGACCGCCGGCTGTGGCCCGGAGATTGGTTTGGCACCCCTCCATTCGGTCCGCCCCCGGGCGATCTCCCGCATCGCCTGGCTGGAACCGAGCCGTCTGCCCTTCGGATTCGACGACCAGAACATCTACTCCGGAATCCTCTTCCCGCGCGCCGGACCCAAGATGGCCGGGCTGCTCCAGAGCCTGGGCTATGAGATCGAGGTGATCTCGGGCGAGCTGTCGGCCATCGACGTGGACGAGATCGCTCGCGACTTCGACCTGGCCTGCATCTCGGTCCTCTCCAACACCACGCCGCACGGGCTGGTCCTCGGCCGCTGGCTCACCGAGCGCGGCCTGCCGGTGGTCATGGGCGGCTACCAGTTCGCCCACAACCGCTGGGACCTGGACGCCCTCGCCACCACCGCCGAGGCGCTCGACTTTGTGCCGTACGTGATCCGCGGCGAAGGCTACGCGGCCCTGCCGCGGTTCCTCCAGGCGCTCGACGGCAAGCTACCCTTCAGCAGCGTCGGCGGGCTAAGCTACCGCACGCCCGACGGCCGTACCATTCACAACGGCGCGACGCCCCTGCTCGACCGCGACCAGATGAACGAGCTCCCGCTCGCCGACTGGAGCGCCGTGCGCGACGTGGAGACCCTCTTCATCGTCTCCGCTCACGGCATGCAGGGCTGTCCGCGGAGCTGCAGTTGGTGCGCCGTGTGGACCCGCGACGGGCAGCGCAACCGCAACACTGCCGCCGAGCGGCTGGTCGACGAGCTCGAAGGCGCGCTGAGCGTCACCAAGTGCCAGCACGTGTTCTTCTCCGCCGACAACTTCCCCGTGATCCACACCTGGGCCACCGAGGTCTGCGAGGAGATCCTCCACCGCGGGCTCGATGTCTCCTGGACCTGCCAGGGCGAGGTCGCCGCTGTGCAGCGCACCGAGCTGGTGGAGCTGATGGCGCGCGCCGGTTGCCGCCGCTGGTGCATTGGGCTCGAGAGCATCAACAACGCCAGCCTGGCCGACTCCAACAAGCGGCAGACCCGCGAGACCATGGAAGAGGCCATCCGCATGCTGCACGAGCGAGGCGTGCACGTCCACGGCATGTTCATCGTCGGCCTGCCGCACGACACGCCGGAGACCATCCGCGAGACCGTGGCCTGGGCCAAGCGGATGCGCATCGAGACCTGCCAGTTCCTCTGCCTCGCCGACCTGCCCGGCTCATCCGACTACGAGCAGCACCGCCTGTGGGAGAAGTCGTTCCGCCCGCTCACCGACGCCTACGAGCCGCTCAACTGGATGTTCGTCAACGGCCACTACGGGCGACTGGGGAACGAGGTCATGCCGCCCGCCGTGGTGCAGCGCGTGATGGGCGACGCGATGCTCTCGTTCTATTCGCTCCCGCGCGCGCTGAGCCGGCTGGTGACGCTCGACATGGAGACCTTCCGCGTCGCGCGGCGGCAGGGCAAGGGCTGGTTCCGGTCGCTCCGCGAGGCGCACTACCACAACCTGATCGTGGCCTTCCTCCGCCTCCGCGGCTGGCGCGACACGCACAAGTGGCTCAAGGTGCCCATCAACCAGACCTACCTGCGGCTGCTCGACGCGCGGCCCGAGGAGGTCCCGGCTCTGTCCCGCGAGCTGGTCAGCCACCTCCCGCCGGAGTGGGTGAGCACCTTCGAGCGGGTCTACGCCGAACGGCTGGAGCGCGACGAGGAAGCCCTGGAGCCGCTCCTCAGGCCGGTCGAGGCCGCCGGCCTCACCGCCGGCGACTGAGCAGAGGCGCAGGATCCCGGCCCGCCCGCCCGAACGACCGCCTATCCGGAGGAGTCTCCCATGGGTCCCGTCGTCGCCGCCTGTTGCCTCGCCGGCTGCCTCGCCTGCGCCGCCGCCGATGAAGTCAGCCTCACCACCGAGCCCGACGGCAGCCGCCTCGCGCGGTGCGCCGCCTACGAGATGGCCATCGACGCGCAGGGCTGCGTCAGCCGCATCCGCGTCGGCGGGCTGGAGTTCGTCGATCCCACCACCGGCATGAAGCACGGCGGTTACTTCTTCCAGCAGCCTCCCGGGCCGCTCATGTTGACCACCCTCGAGCAGCCCGCCGGCAACGTGCTCCTAGCGAAGAGCGACAAGGCGTCCGCGCGCTACGAGTTCCTCCCCGACCAGGTGAAGTGGACGCTCACGAACCTGACCGACCAGCCGATGCTCTTCGTGATGATCATGGACCCCGCCATCGAGGCGGTGCAGACCGACGACGGGATGTGGTACAAGCCGCCCACCGAGGCCGCCTGCAAGACCGCCGCCTGGTTCCGCGGCGGGTTGAAGCTGGCGCTCACCGGCGGCCGGCGCATCTGGGGGCCGTGGGTGGAGAAGTACGCCATCTGGGAGGTGGCGCTCGATCCCAAGCAGACCCGCGAGGTCGTGATGACCCCCGCCGCCGCCACCGCCGAAGAGCAGGCGCAGGCGGCCAAGGTTTTGGCTGCCGGGAACGTGGCACCGGAGGACCCCGTCGGCCCGATGTGGGACCTGGACGCGCTCTCGAAGGCGCCGCAGACCTGGCCGGCGGAGGGCTTCACGTCGGCCACCGAGGGCATCCGGGCGGTCTACTACGAGGGACTGCCCTGGCACGGCAAACCGACCCGCGTCTTCGCCTGGATCGGTCTGCCGAAGGTGGAGCCGGGGCGGAAGGTGCCGGGGATCGTGCTGGTCCACGGCGGCGGCGGCACGGCGTTCGACACGTGGGTCAAGCTGTGGACTTCGCGCGGCTACGCGGCGATCTCGATGGACACTTGCGGCTGCGTGCCGAAGGGCACCTACGGCAACTGGGAGCGCAACCCGCAGGGCGGCCCGCCGGGGTGGGGCGGCTACGGGCAGATCGACCAGCCGCGCGAGGACCAATGGACCCATCACGCGGTGGCCGACGCGGTCCTGGCCGATTCGCTCCTCCGCTCCCTGCCCGAGGTGGACGCGGAGCGGATCGGGGTGACGGGAATCTCGTGGGGCGGGTATCTGTGCAGCATCATCGCGGGGGTGGACGACCGGTTCAAGTTCGCGGTGCCGGTCTACGGCTGCGGGTTCACGCGGGATCACGCCTTCGCGGGGAGTGTGAACGGGCTGGGCAAGGAGCGCGGCGACCGCTGGATGCGCTGGTGGGACCCGTCGGTCTACCTCCGCGACGCGCGGATGCCGATGCTGTGGGTGACGGGCACCAACGATTTCGCCTACTGGTTCCCGGCGCTGCAGAAGAGCTACCGCCTGCCGCCGGGGCCACGGACGCTCGCGGTGCGGCTCAGGATGCCCCACGGCCACGGTCCCGCGGGCGAGGGCCCGGAGGAGATCCACGCCTTCGCGGACAGTATCGTGAACGGTGGGGACCGGCTGCCGCTGATCACGCACCAAGGCCGGTCGGGCAGCACGGCGTGGTGTACGTTCCGGAGCAAGGTGCCGGTCGTGAAGGCGGAGCTGTTGTACACAAAGGGGAAGCAGCCGAACTGGCCGGACCGGCCGTGGGAGGCGGTGGCGGCGAAGGTGGAGGGTGGGAAGGTGACGGTGGAGCTGCCGGAGGGGGTGACGGTGTGGTTCATCAACCTGATCGATGAGCGGGGGCTGGTGCTGAGTACGGAGGATGAGGAGATGTGAGGGCGAGAAGCGCCCTTCGGCTCTTGACAATGTCCATCCGGGAACCGATACTGTGAGCAATAGCCTGCCGTGAGTTGCCTGCGGGCCTCACGAAATACTTCGCCGAGTCCTCCGGGGCTCGCATGATTCCACCGGGGACCCCGGCAACGGGGTCCCCGCATTGCATGCAGGGGAGCTGCTCCGATGGCGTCCCGTGTCCGGCTGTTCATCGACTTCTGGAACTTTCAGTTGTCCTGGAATGACGACCTCGGTTCCGGCAAGCAATGTGACTGGCCCAAGCTGCCCGCCTCGTTCGTGGCGGAGGCGCAGAAGGCCATCGGCAACGCGGGCATCGTCGAGGTGCTGCAGCTTGAGGAGACGCGGGTCTACGCCTCCTACAACCCGGCACGAAGCGAGGACACCAAGCTCCGCGGGTGGCTCAGCAACTTCCTCGACCGCCAGCCGAGCTTCCGCGTGTTTGCGGCGGCACGCAAGGACAAGCCGGCGACGATCCGTTGCCGTGCGTGCGGACAGGTTCTCGGAGCGTGTCCGCAGTGCAGCAAGCCGTTGGTGCGGAGCCGTGAGAAGGGCGTCGACACGGCCATTGTGACCGACGTGCTGTCGCTCGCCTGGGAGGGCGCCTTTGAGGTGGCGATCCTCGTCTCATCTGACGCCGACATGATCCCTTGCGTGGAGCGAGTCCAGGAGAAGGGCTTCAAGG
>JACPDV010000386.1:9634-23984 GCA_016183835.1 Armatimonadota bacterium | reverse complement strand
GGCGCGTCCTCGCCGACCTCTACGCCCTCGCCGACGTCGTGCTCCTGCCGAGCTCGACCGAGGGCTTCGGCCTGCCGCTGCTCGAAGCGGGTCTCCACCGCGTGCCGATCGTCTGCAGCGACCTGCCGGCGCTCCGCGAGGTCGTCCCCCTCGTCATCGGGCAGAGCGCCGCGGCATGATCTGCGTGGCCACGAGCGCGTTGCTCGCGTCGAGCATGCACTTCCGCCCGCTCTGGAGGCAGTCCACTACGTCGGCAATCGCGCGCTCGATGAAGTCCGGTCCGTGGATCCCGTGGCCGTTGGTGTCCGGATACTGCCAGTCGCCGTCGCCCAGCTTGAGGTAGCGGATGGCGTCCTTCGGCCCGTGGCCGAAGCCCACGTCGATCACGCCGCCGTCGAAGATCAGGCGGTTGATCACGCCGAGGGGCCGCCCGCCGCCGGGCGCGCCGCTGTAGACGAAGCCGAACACGCCGTTGGCATACTCGAACAGAAGCACCTGCTGGTTCTCGCAGTGGGCGCCGAAGACGAGGTTCTCGGTGCGGTAGTCGACCTGCGCCAGGACCCATTTGGCGGGCACGCCGTCGCCGAGGAAGAAGCTCAGCATGTCGATGAAGTGCGTGCCGGTGTCGTAGATGTTGCCAAACTCGCACTCGAATCGGAGGAGGTTGCCCAGCTCGCCGCTCTGGACCATCTGCCGCGCGATCTGGAACGGCTCGCCGTAGCGGCGCTGGTGGTTGAAGGTGAGCTGCACGCCGGCGGCCTGTGCAGCCGCGGCCATGCGCGTGGCGCCGCCCCAGGTGTCGGCCATCGGCTTCTCGCAGTGGATGGCCTGCACCCCGGCGTCGATGGCGGCCAAGACCATCGGCTCGTGGAGCTTCATCCAGGTGCAGATGCTGACCATGTCCAGTTTCGCCTCGGCCAGCATCGCGCGGTAGTCCAGGTACACCCCGGGCACGCCGTAGTGCTCGGCGAAGGCCCGCCCGTTGGCCTCGCTGATGTCGGCACAGGCGGCGATCTCGACCGATTCCAGGCGCTGATAGGCGTTGGCATGTGCCCACGCCATGGCGTAGCCCTCCGGGCCTTTGCGTCGCGTGTTGTCCCCACAGCCGATCACACCCACTCGCAGCTTGCTCACAGACCTGCTCCTTCGCGCCGCGCTACTACGGCCCAGCCTCTTGGTTCCCTGCGCGGCGCTGTCGTATGATACGCCGGTCGGCCGTGAAGGACACTCGACTTGGCGCACCCGCATTCCGTGCCGCTCGACTCGCCGCACGCCGGCCTCCGGCGCGACTGGTACCTGTTCGGCGGGCTGACGTTCTGCTTCGCCGTGGGCTTCGCCATCTACGCCGGCATCTTCCAGAACTTCATCCGCGAGGAGCTGGCGGTCGATCCCCGGCAGCTCGGCGGGCTGGAGTCGCTGCGCGAGGTGCCCGGCCTGCTAACCGCCTTCCTCGCCGGGTCGCTGGTGGCGCTCGCCGAGACCCGGCTGTCGGGCTTCGCCATCGCTTTCTGCGCGCTGGGGATCGCGGCCACCGGGCTGGCCTGGGGCTACTGGCCGTTGGTGGCGATCAGCGTCTTCTGGTCCATCGGCGCGCACCTTTGGTTCGCGGTGTCGCCGGCCATCGTCATGGCGCTGTCCAAGGGCGAGGAGAGCGGCCGGCACCTGGGGCGGATGGCGGGGATCGGCTCCTCGGGCACACTGGTGGCGCTGGCGGCCACCGCTCTCCTGCTGCGCTGGCAGAAGGCGGCCCTGCCCGGGGCGAAGGTGCCCTACACCGCTCTGTTCGTGGTCGCCGGCTGCCTGATGCTCGTCGCCGCCGGGGCCTGCCTCCGGATCTCGGCGCACGGCTCGTCCACGGCGGCGCGCGCCAGGCTGGTGTTCCGGCGCGAGTACCGGCTCTACTACCTGCTGATCTTCCTGGAAGGCTGCCGCCGGCAGATCTCCGGCACGTTCGCGCCGTTCGTGCTGATCGTGGTGTTCGGCACCCGCGTGGAGACGATGCTGTCGCTGGCCTTTGCCAACGCCCTGCTCTCGATGCTCTTCAGCCCGCTCGCCGGCAAGTGGATCGACCGGCGCGGGGAGCGGGCCGTCCTGACGCTCTACTACGTGCTGCTGGTGCTGGTCTTCCTCGGCTACGGACTGCTGCGCTCCGTCTCGCTGCTGTATGCTCTCTACCTGGCCGACAGCGTGCTGTTCTGCCTCGCCCTGGGGATCACCACCTACCTCAACGGGATCGTCCGGCCGGGCGACCTGACCCCGAGCCTGGCGATGGGCACCACCATGAACCACGTCGCGGCGGTGGTGGTGCCGGTCACCGGCGGGATCCTGTGGAAGACGATGGACAACTACCGCTTGCCGTTCTGGATCGGCATCGGTGTGGCCTTGGTCTCGCTCTGGGCGGCGCGGCACGTGCCGCGGCGCGAAGGGATGACGGGTTCGTCATCGGTCGGGCCGGCGTCTGGTCATCTTGCGCGGGAAGGAGCAGGTGAAGCGCACGTGAACGCGGGCGCGGAAGGGGACCGAGGATGAGCGCGCGACGACCGGCGGGGCTGCTCCTGGTGACGGCCTGGTGCTGCGGCGGCAACGCCCCGGCGCGTGGCGCGGTGCCCTATCCGGTGGTGGGCACCGGGCAGACCCGCTGCTACGACGACCGGGGGCCGATCTCACCACCCTCACCGGGTCAGGCGTACTACGGTCAGGACACGCAACACCCCGGCCCGGCGCCGGCCTACCGCGACGACGGCGACGGCACCGTGACGGACCTCGTCACCCGGCTCACCTGGGTCCGCGCGCGAGGCGGCAAGGTCACCTGGGAGGCGGCCGTCAAGGGCGCCGCGGCATGCCGGGTGGGCGGCCTGCAGGACTGGCGAATGCCCACCATCAAGGAGCTCTACTCCCTGATCAATTTCGACGGCGCCTTCCGTGGCTGGGCGGCCCGCTCGACGCCTTACCTCGACACCCGCTTCTTCGAGTTCGCCTATGGCGACGAGCAGCGAGGCGAGCGCGCCATCGACAGCCAGGACTGGTCGGCGACCGAGTACGTGGGCACCACGATGGGCGGCAACCCCACCGCGTTCGGGGTCAACTTCGCCGATGGCCGGATCAAGGGCTACCCGAAGCTCCACCCGGGCCCGGGCGGCCGGGTGGCGCACACGCTGTACGTCCGCTACGTGCGCGGCAACCCGGAGTACGGCAGGAACGACTTCCACGACAACGGCGACGGCACGGTGACCGACCGCGCGACCGGCCTGACCTGGTCGCAGGCCGACAGCGGGGTGGGGATGGACTGGCCGGCGGCCCTGGCCTGGGTCCAGGCGCGGAACACCGAGCGCTGGTTGGGCCACGGCGACTGGCGCCTGCCCAACGCCAAGGAGCTGCAAAGCATCGAGGACTACACCCGCATCCCGGCCAGCGACCCGATGTTCTGGTTGACCCGCCTGGGCGACGGCGACTACCCCTTCTACTGGACCGCCACGACCCACCTCGACGGCCCGCCCGAGCGGCAGGGCGGGCAGGCGGTGTACCTCTGCTTCGGCCGCGCGCTGGGCTGGATGCGATTCCCGCCCGACTTCCGGCTGCAGCTCGTGGACGTGCACGGCGCCGGGGCGCAGCGCAGCGATCCCAAGCGCGGCGAGGCGCGTGACTACCCGTACGGCCGCGGACCGCAGGGCGACGTGGTTCGGATCGACAACTTCGTGCGTTGCGTGCGGGGGTGAAGCGGCGGGTCAGCCCTGCCGGAGCCGGGCGAGCACGTCACGGAGCCGTGCCGCCTCCTCGAAATCCTCGTCGGCGACGGCGCGCTCGAGCTGGCGCTGCACCCGTTCGAGCCGACTCTCGGGGCGGAAGCCGGTGCTCGGCCGACGCTCGCGGATGGAGCGGCGGAGGTCACGAAGCGCCTGCAGCTCGCCGCTCGCGGTGAGGCGGTCCGAACGTTGCTGATTGGTGTGCTGCAGGGCGCGGATGCGGTCCATGCCCTCGTCCACGGCGGCCAGGGCGGCGTTGATCTCGTCCCGCGCTGCGGCCGCCAAGGCCCGGGCCCGGGCCCAGTGGCTCAGCACGGCGGCGCGGGGCTGCTCGCTCTTCTGCCAGTCCTCGGGGTCCTCCGCGCGCTCGCGGAGCAGGTCCATGATGCCCAGGTTGTGCTCCGCATCCTCGGCGGCGCGGTCGAAGTCGCCCAGCTTCAGCCACGTGATGCGGCGGTGGTAGTACTGCATGTCTTCGCGGTGCAGATCGAGGCATTCGTCGTGGTCGAGCCTGAACCCCTCGCGCCCGTCGCGCTCCTCGCCCTCTTCGTCGGCGACGCGGCGCCGGTGATAGTGAAGGAGAGAAGGGTAGCCGCCGGGATGGTAGCCGTCGGGCCGCCCGCTGGGGTGCATCTCGAGGATCCCCAGCTCGAGCCGCACCTGGAGGAACACCTCGCCCCCGGGACCCTCGACGCGGCGCGCAACCAGGTCCTGGGTCTCGTCGTACGGCCAGTCCGCCAACAGCTCGGTGATGTCCTCACTCATCCCGTGTTCCTCGGGCCGGCACCGCCAGGCGGGTCCACGGAGCACCGATGGCGGCCATTCTAGGCTGGCCGACCACGGCTGTCAACGCCCCTCCGGCCGGCCGCGATCGGCCCATCTCGAGCCCGTGCCTGATCGGTACAACGTCGCGACCGGCCGGTTTGTTGCGCTGGTGCCGGTCCGGTGACACGGATTCCGGCGTAATGATCCGGGACATCCCGGCAACGTGCCACTGACAGCGGGCGTCCACCGGACCGCGAGCGCGGACGGCGTGGTTGTCCGGAGACTCGCACTCATGGAATCAGGCGGCTTCAGCCATATCGTCGACGTCTTCAAGTGTTGCATTTTCAGTTGGGACTTCGTCCCGGTGGTCCTCCCGGCGTTCCTCATCGCCGGGGCGGTGCCGGTGTTCATCTCCACGCGGAGCATTCTCAAGCACCTGGGCTACAAGGCCAAGCCGGTGGTGGCCTACGCCGTGTCGTCGTTGTCGGGCTTCGTGCTCTCGGCGTGCTCCTGCAACATCGTCCCGCTGGCCAAGAGCATTTACGAGCGCGGCGCGGGGATGGGGCCGGCCTTCGCCTTCCTGTACGGCGGCGCCGCGATCAACTTCGTCTCGAGCGCCTGGGTGTTCTCCGTGGTGGGGTTCAAGATGGGGCTGTGGCGGACCATCGCCGCGCCGGTCATCTCGACCCTCACCGGGCTGACGATGTACTTCATGTTCCGGCGCGAGGAGCGGCAGCGGCGGGCGAAGCTCGAGATCACGGAGCAGGCCGCGCTGGCGGAGGAGCGCGCCAACCCGCGGCACGTCTTCTACCTCTTCGCGCTGCTGATGGCCATCTTGTGCATCGGCGGGCGGGGGATCCACTGGTACATCCGCATCCCGACCCTGATCGCCATCGGCACCATCCTCGGCTGGAAACTGACCGAGTGGTTCCACGTGGAGGACCTGGGCGACTGGATGCGCGAAACCGGCCACCTGCTCAAGATGGTGCTCCCGGTGCTGGTGCCCGCGATCCTCGTGATCGGCTATCTGCAGAACAACAAGGTCACCTGGAACTGGCTGTACCAGCAGTTCTACCCGCTGATGGGGGAGAACGGCTTCTGGCAGAGCTTCCATGCGGCGGTGTTCGGCTCGCTGATGTACTTCCCGCTGCTGACCGAGGTGGCCCTGACCAAGGCGCTGTTGAAGACCCAGATGATCGCCGTCGGCCCGGCGCTGGCCATCCTGCTCAACGGCCCCGGTGTCAGCCTGCCGGGCGCCATCCTGGTGGGCAAGCTCTTCGGCTGGCGCAAGGCGGTGGTCTACGAGGCCCTGGAGATCTTCTTCGGGACCATCGCCGCGTGGCTGTTCGGCAAGTTCTATGGGCAGTACCAGTGCCCCTGCCAGGCCGGCGACCTGCCGACGGTGTTCGAGGATCCCACCTCGCTGATCGCCGCGGTGATCCTGAGCCTCAGCATCGCCGTGGTGGTCTGCCGGGCCAGGCGGATCGTGTTCCGCTCCAAGGAGACCGCGCTACCCGACGAGTAGCGCGTACCTAGGCATCAAAGGAAGGGCGCATGACGACATCCTCGAGAATCATCCTGATGGCCGCGTTGGCGGCGTTCTGGCTGGCCGGCTGCCAGCCGGCGCCCAAGCCCGACTCAGGCAGTGAGGCCGCACCCACCTCGGCGGCGGCTCCGCAGCCAGCGGCGGCCCCGGCAGGCGACCCGGCGGTGGTCACCGTGTTCGTGCCGTGCGGCATGATCGACGCCTTCCGGGCGGTCGAGAAGGCCTATCCGGCCGGCGGCGGCGACAAGCTGAAGGTCACCTACGACAACGCCGTGGTGCTGCTCAAGAAGATCCGCGCCGGCGAGCGGCCGGACGTGCTGGTCTCCCCCGGCCGGCTCGAGATGAACATGATGGAGCAGGAGAAGTTCGTGGACGCGGCCAGCGTGGTCAACTTCGGCACGTTCAAGATGATCGTCGTGACGCCCAAGAACAACCCCGCGGGGATCCAGAGCTACTAGGACCTGGCCAGCGACAAGGTGACGTCCGTGGGCGTGGCCGACCCGGCGCAGAACTCGGTCGGCGTGTACGCGGTCGAGTCGCTCAAGAAGCTGGGGGTGTACGACAAGCTGGACAAGGCCAAGAGAATCCGCAGCAACTGGCACGCCCTGACGGTGGTGGAGTGGGTCTGCCAGGGCAAGATCGACGCGGGGATCTACTACGACAACTGCCCCTTCACGAGCGGGCCGACCAAACTCGAGGGAAACACCGGCAACTACCACATCGTGGGTGAGATGCCGGCGGACAGTTACTCCCGGATTCAGGTGCAGGCAGGTCGTTTGCTGGAAGGCCCGAATGAGGCCGGGGCGGGCAAGTTCATCACATGGCTGATGTCCGCCGAAGGGCAGAAGCTGCTCAACGACAAGGGGGTGCCGTCGTACGACGCAGCCCCGAGCCAAGGAGGCAAAACGGGATGAGTAAGCGGTTAGTCGGGATCATGCTGCTGCTGGGTGCGTTGGCGCTGTGTGCCGGGTGCGGCAAGACGCCGCCGCCGCCTGAGCACAACAATCCGGCGACGGGCGTCGGACCCAAGGGCGTGCCGGGTGCGACGACGCCGGGGGTTCCCACAACGGACGAGGCGGCCACGCCGCCCGCGGGTGAGGCGCCGGCCGGCGGCGAAGCCGCCACGCCGGGCGACGAGAGCAAGTGGAAGATCGAGAGCGGCGACAAGGCCGCCAAGGTCAAGGTCGACTGCTACTTCCCCATGGAGGGCCACGCGTGGGTCCAGGACCTCAACAAGAAGATCGTTGCGAAGTTCCCGGGCAAGGTGCTCGTCACCCACATCGACTGGTTCTCGGAGGAGGGCGGCAAACTGCACGACGCAGCGGGTCTCCCGCCGTGCTCGGCGTATGTGATGGACGGCAAGAGCGTGGTGCAGAAAAGCATGCCTCTGGGCGGCTGGACCGAGGACGACCTGATGAAGGCCATCGGCGCAGCCGTGGACAAGGCCTATCCGGGTGAGAAGAAGGCAGACGAAGGTGGCAAGGCCAAGCCGTAGCGCCTGGGCCTGGCTGGTGTGGGGGGTGGCGGCCGGTCTCTTGGCCGGCTGCCGTCCCTCTTCCAGTCCCGGCGAGCCCCCCCCGAGCTCGGTGGCGGTGCCGGCTACCGCGCCCGCGGCCGGCGGGCAAATTGAGGTCTACGTGCCCTGCGGCCTCGCCGGACCCTACGGCGACGCCGCGAAGGCCTTTCTCGCCGCGCATCCCGAGTACAAGCTGGGCCGCAAGCTCGAGAACGAGCTGCCGCTCAGGAATCGCATCCGCGACGGCGCCACGCCGGACGTGTTCATCAGCCTGGGCGAGCTCGAACTCCAGTCGCTCCGCGCCAAGCACTGCCTCGTGGAGGGCGCCGACGTGCGTCTCGCCACGGCGCCCCTGGCGCTGATCGCCCCGCCCAAGAACCCGCTCAAGCTCAGGACACTTACCGATTTCGCCCGGCCCGACGTGAAGTACGCGGCCCTGGCCGACGCCGATCAGGTGTCCGCCGGCGCCGAAGGCAAGCAGGCGCTCGAGCAGGCCGGCCTATGGCCCAAGGTCGAGAAGAAGGTCCGCTTCACCCCGCGCGCCCAGGACACGCTCACCTTCGTGGCGGAGGGCAAGGTCGACGTCAGCATCGCCTACAAGAGCTGCCTCGGCGAGGTCCACACGCCGGGCGACGTGCCCACGGAGACCAACGTCACCTACGTCTGCGACGTGCCGGGCAACCTCCACCATCCCGTCTATGTCACCGCGGTGCAGGTGGCGGGCGGCCGGAACCCGGCGGGGGCCAAGGCCTTCCTCGAGTTCCTGGCCACGCCCGAGGCGCGGCAGACCTTCGTCAAATGGCGCTTCGACCCGCTGCCCGCGGGACCCTGACCGACGTACCTGAAGACGGCCATCATGCAGAGCGAGATTTATCTGGATCACAGTGCCACCACCCCGGTCGATCCCGAGGTGCTGGAGGCGATGCTCCCGCTGCTCACCGGCGAGTTCGCCAATGCGAGCAGCATCCACGCCGCCGGCCGCCGGGTCCGCGGCCTGGTCGAGTCCGCGCGAGCGGCGGCAGCGAGAGCGACAACCTGGCCATCTACGGCACCGTCGCCGAGCGTGACCCGCACTTCCACGACTCCGCTCACCTCATCACCTCGGTGATCGAGCATCCCGCGGTGCACCAGCCGTTCGCCCACCTCGAGTCGCTGGGCTATCGCGCCACCTACGTCGGCGTCAGCCGCCGCGGGCGGGTGGACCCGGGCGAGGTGGCCGCGGCCATCGGTCCCGACACCCGCCTCATCTCGGTGATGATGGCCAACAACGAGGTGGGCACCGTGCAGCCCATCGCCGAGATCGCCCGCATCGCGCGCGAGCGCGGGATCCTGTTCCATGTCGATGCGGTGCAGGCGGTGGGCAAGGTGCCGGTGGACGTGCACGCGCTGGGCGTGGACCTGCTCACGTTCACCGCCCACAAGCTGCACGGGCCGAAGGGCTGCGGCGCGCTTTACGTGCGGGATGGCGTGACCTTGGAGCCGCTCGTGCGGGGCGGCAAGCAGGAGCACGGGCTGCGCGGCGGGACCGAGAACGCGGCGGGGATCGTCGGCTTCGGCAAGGCGGCGGAGGTCGCCCGGCGCGACTTCGCGGCCAACACAGCGCACCTGCTCGCGCTCCGCGAGGCGGTGCTGCAACTCAGGGATAGGCTGCCGCGCGTGATCCTCAACGGCGATGCTGAGCACTGCCTGCCGCACCTACTGAACCTCTGCTTCGTGGACATCGACGGGCTGGACATCCAGGCCAACCTGAGTCTGCGCGGGATCTGCATCTCGGTGGCCTCGGCCTGCGCTTCCGGCGCCCTGACGCCGTCCTACGTGCTCAAGGCGATGGGGATCAGCGACACGGCGGCGTGGGCTTCGGTGCGGTTCTCGCTGGGGCGCGGCAACACGCTCGATCAGGTGGAGACCGTGGTGGAGCAGACGGCGGAAATCGTCGAAGACCTTCGCTGGACCACGTCGCCGGAGGACATCGGCGAGTGTGACGAGAACTGCCCTTGCCTCTGGGAGCCGGAGCGGAAGTTGGGAACGGATGCCGATGATTCGGATCGTGCTGATCCAGTCGCCGACCGGGTGTCATAAGTGTGAGGCGACGCTCGCCCTGCTCGAGCAGTTGGCGGCCGAGCGGCCGGGCGAGATCGAGCTGGACACCTTCGACACCGACGACCCGAAGGCTGCCCGTTACGGCCTGTTGATGACGCCGGCGACGATCATCAACGATTTCATCATCGCCACCGGCAAGGTGCCGCGGCGGGACAAGCTCGTGGCGTACCTGGAGAAGGTGGGCGCGGGTTAGGGGGCGCTGACCGGTTCGGGCAGGGGCGGGACCGGGTCGCCGTGCCGGGCCATCGAATCGAGAATGGACGCGATCCCCTCGTAGGCGCACTCCAGGGCCTCGGCCGGCGTGTCGCCGCCGGCGCAGACCCCGGGGAAGGCGGGCACCTCGGCGAGGTAGCCGTCGCCGTCGGGGTCCGGCAGGACCATCACCTTGTGCCGGCAGGCGCGCTGCTCATGCGGATCCATCGGCGTCCTCGATGAGCCGCAGGGCGGTGCGCACGTACGCCGGTTTGGCGTAGCTGCTCCCGCCGTGCGCTCTCAGCGCTGCGGCCAGATCATCGAACCGGACAGCGGATGGGTTGGCTCGGATCCTGTCGAGGCGCTTGTCGCCGGGCATCGTGCCAAGATCGTGCCTCGTGTGGCGTTGCCCGTCAAGTGGCCCTGCCTGGGCGTCAGGCGACGGCCTGTCCGCCGTTGGCGACGCTCCGGCTCCCGTTCCGGCTCCGACCGGGCGGCGGGCCGCTGGGCAGGTGGAGGGTGTAGACCACGCCGTCCGCCTCGTCGGAGACCGTCAGGAAGCCGCCCGCCTCGGTCACGGCGGCCTGGGCGATCTGCCAGTTGAGCGTGTCCGTGGCTTGCGTGAGTGTCGAGCCATACGTCCGCTCGGACGAGATTGCGAGCGTGGCTGTGCCCTCGCGAGCGTCCGCCACCATGACCAGCCAGTCCACCGGGCCATGGCCCGCGGCGTCGGCGAGGAAGTGTCTCACCGCCATCTCCAGGCGAGCCGGATTGGCCTTGACCCACACCGGTCCGGCCGGCTGGATGCAGCGGATGGACCCGCCCCAGCTCCGCGCCGCATCCTCGGCCACCCACCGCGCGATCAGCCCCAGGTCCACCGGACGCATCTTCTTGCGACTCTGATGCGTCAGCGCCTGCAGGTCCTCCAGCACGTCCTGCACGCCGCGGACCCACTCGCTGTCCAGGCCAGTCGCGCTGAGCTCGGACAGCAGTGTCTGCAGCGTCTCGCCAAGCGGGCCGGTGACCGCGCCCGCGGCGGCGAGCTGGTCGCTCCGCTGAAGTTCGGCCAGGGCACGCTCCAGGTCGGCGTTCACCTTGGCCAGTTCGTCCGCGCGCGCCGATGCCTCCAGCCAGCGGGTGCGGATGTCGATCTGCCACGCCGCCAGGGCCACCAGTGCCAGCGTCAACACCGCGGACACGGCGTGGTACGCCGACATCGACAGCTGTAGCATCGCCAGGTGTTGGACGCCTTGCAGCAGAATGGTGGTTAGGACGACGCCCACGAGCACACGTCCGAGTCTTGGTCGCATGCAACCGCTCCGGAAGGACCCCCGTTGGTCCAACGCCGCCAGAGAGCCGCGACCCGCCTCCGGGTTCCCTCCCGACCTGCCACGGAGGACCGGCCAGCCGGTCGCCGTAATGCCCAGCGGAGCACCCCATGCGCCTCACCGTTGCCGCCCTCACCGCGTCGCTCGCCGTGGCGGCCCTCGCCCAGCCCGACCTCCCGCGCGAGCTGGCCGCCAACGGCGCGTTCGACACCGACGCCAACCATGACGGCTTCCCGGACGGCTTCAACGGCGACCACACCGGCGTCGGCCTCGTCGCCGAGAACGGCAATCCGTTCGTCCGCCTCGCCAGTCCCGGCCCCGGTCCCGCCTCGCGATCCCTGTCGCAGGCGCTCAAGCTCGATCCCGAGTGGTTCAAGCTTCGCGTCTCGGTGCGCGTGCGCGCCGCCGGGATCGTCCCGGGCGTCGAGGGCTGGCACGACGCGCGCGTGGCCATGGACTTCCATTCGGCCGACGGCACGCAGGTCGGCGGGTGGCCGAACGTGCTCCACTGGACCGGCGCCACCGACGGCTGGCAGAGCTTCAGCCGCGACTACGTGATCCCCGAGCACGCCGTCGAGCTGCGCATCTCGCTCTCCATGTTCCAGTGCACGGGGCAGGTGGACTACGACGACTTCTCGGTCAAGGTGATCGCACACCGGCCGAAGCCCGAGGACGCCGTGCTGCCGGCGGGCGTGGTGGCTGATTGGAGCCTGGAGCACGCCTGGCGCGAGGAGACCCCCAGCCGCGGGCGGGTCTGCCTCAACGGGCTGTGGCGGTTCTGCCCGTTGATGCCCGGCGGCGCCGTCGGACGGCCGGCCGACGGCACGGGCTGGGGCTGGCTGAAGGTGCCTGCCGCGTGGCCCGGCCGGCGGGACGAGTGCGTCACCCCAATCGGCCCGGACATCTGGGACCTGAGCGTGGACTGGGCCAAGGTGGAGGAGGGCTGGTACGAGCGTGAGTTCACCGTCCCGGCGGAGTGGGCCGGGCGGCGGATCGGCGTCAGCTTCGACCTGCCGCAGACCGCCGCCGAGGTTGCCGTCGACGGCAAGCCGGCCGGGACGGTGCGCTGGCCGGCCGGGGAGGTGGACGTTACCGCGCTCGTCACCCCCGGCGCCACCGCCACGCTCACCGTCCACGTCACCACCGACCCGTTTTCCAAGGAGCGCATGGTGGCCATGCGCGAGGACCAGATCGAGCAGGTCAAGGCGCAGGTCGTGTTCCGCGGGCTGGTCGGCGACGTGTTCCTCACCGTGGCGCCGGAGCGGGCGCGGATCGCGGCGGTGCAGACCCGCCCGTCGGTGCGGCACAAGGCGCTCGGCCTGGCCGTTCGGCTGGCCGATCTGGAGCCCGCCCGGCGCTACCACCTGCACGCCGCCGCCCGCCAGCCCGGCGCCGAGGAGTGGCAGGGCCAGAGCCCCGCGTTCTCGGCCGCGGATCTCAAGGACGGTCTGTTCACGTGCGAGCTGCCGTGGGAGAGGCCGCACCGGTGGGACTTCGAGCAGCCGAGCCTCTACGACCTCGAGGTGTCCCTGATCGCCGAGTTGGCCGGCCCGCCGGCCACCCTCGATACCTTCGCCACCCGCTTCGGCTTCCGCGAGCTGTGGCTGGACGGGCGCAACCTGGTGCTCAACGGCACGCCGGTGCACCTGCGTGCGCTCGACTTCTCCGGCATCAGCCACGACAACGCCCAGGCTTCCTACGCGGCGGTCCGGCGGATCCTCGGCAAGACGCGCTCGATGGGGTTCAACTTCATCATCCTCGCCAACTACGGGCTGGAGCCGGGCGAGACCTGCGCCTTCACCGACCTCCTCCGTGCCGCCGACGAGTTAGGCTTCGCGCTCTCCTTCTCGGGTCCCCACGCGTTTCAGTACGCCGGCAGCGGCACGACGCTCAACGCCGACTGGCAGGCCGCCGCGCGCTACGCGGTGGAGGTGGTGGGCAATCACCCCAGCGTGCTGGCCTATGCGCTCAACCACAACACGCTGGGCTACCACGGCGACCAGAACCCCGACAAGATCGACGGCCTGAACGACGTGGTGCCGAGCCCGGCGGACAAGGGCTGGCCGGCGCAGGGCTGGGACGAGCGCCGGGCGCGAGCCGCGGCGAGCGAGGCGTTCATACGCGCGCTCGACCCCACGCGCGAGGTGTACCACCACCAGTCCGGTAACTGCGGCGCCTGGCACACGGTCAACATCTACCTCAACTGGGCGCCCGTGCAGGAGCGCAGCGAGTGGCTGCGGCACTGGTCGAGCGTGGGTGTGAAGCCGCTGTTCTTCGTCGAGTGGGGCCCGCCGCATTCGGCAAGCTGGGGCGGGCACCGGCAGGGACCCTTCATCTGGCGCAACAAGGTCAACTCCGAGCCGCTGGCGGTGGAGTACGGCGCCATGCTCACCGGCGACGCCGCCTACCGCGATGATCCCGTGATGGCCCGGTACGTGGACAACTACGAGAAGGTCTACGCGCGGAAGCAGCCGTTCCACATCAGCGAGCTCTTCGGCCCCGCCTGGGCGGCCAGCAACGAGCTCAACTACATCGAGCTGAAGAGCCTCTACATCCGTCACAACTGGCCGCGCCTGCGGACCTGGGGAATCACCGCCCTCCTGCCGTGGGACCAGGGCGACGTGGGCTACCAGAGCGGCCCGCACCCCGACCGCTTCGAGCGCCAGACCGACTGGACCAAGCTCCAGCAGCCCGGCTACGCGCCCGACTTCGAGCTGTTCACCGGCGATTGGTTCCACCACCCGGCCAACATCTGGCTCCTCAGCTCGCTCGGCGAAGCCTACATGCGCTTCAACCAGCCGATCTGCTCATACCTGGGCGGCGGGCCGGAGAACTTCACCGAAGCGAGCCACACGGTGGTCGCCGGCGAGCGGGTGAGCAAGCAGGCGATCCTGCTCAACGACACCCGGCAGCCGCTCGAGGCCACGTATCGTTGGAGCCTCTCGGCCACGGGCAAGGCGGTGGCATCCGGTGAGGGCAAGCTCAGCGCGCCGCCGGGCGGGCAGGCGCGCGGGCCGTTCGCCGTTCGCGTGCCCGCCGGCGCCACGGGCGAGCTGACGTTGGCGCTTGACGTGACCGCCGCCGGGCAGACGCAGCACGACTCGCTGACCCTGCACGTGGTGCAGCCGGCCAGGCCGGCCGCCAATCTGCTGGCCGTGTT
>JACPDV010000386.1:6627-9583 GCA_016183835.1 Armatimonadota bacterium | reverse complement strand
AGCACGCTCGCCACACTGAGGCGTCTCGGCGTGAAGGCCACGGCAGTGGAGGCCGACACACCGCTGGACCGCTTCGACGCGCTGCTCATCGGCCGCCGTGCCATTCGGCTCGACAACAAGCTGCCCGACCTCCGTCCGCTGCTCGACCGCGGCCGGCGCGTGCTGGTGATGGAGCAGACCGAGCCGGCGCTGACCCAGCGGCTCGGCTTCCGTGTCAACGACCCGTCGTTGCGCCGGGTCTTCGTCCGTGTGCCGTCGCACCCGGTGCTCGCCGGTCTCGACACCGACCGGCTCCGCGACTGGCGCGGCGAGGCCACGCTGCTGCCCGGCAAGCTCGACCTGCCCACGTGGGAGCCCTCCGACCCGCCGCACGACTGGCTCGGCTTCGCGAACACGCGCGTCTGGAAGTGTGGCAACACCGGCCAGGTGGCCACCGTGGTGGTCGAGAAGCCGCAGCGGGGCGACTTCGAGGCGTTGGTGGACGGCGGATTCGACCTGGAGTACGCGCCGCTCCTGCTCCACCGCGCGGGCAACGGGCAGGTGCTGTTCTGCCAGATAGACGTCACCGCCCGGAGCGTCCCTGATCCCGCGGCCGACCGGCTGCACGCCAACCTGCTGGCCTGGGTCTCGGCGCCGGCGGACAAGGCGCCCGCTGGCCCGGCGCGGTACGTCGGGGACGACTCCGGCGCGGCGCTGCTGACTGGCCTGGGCGTGGCGTTCCGGCGGGTGGATGCCCTCGAAGCCGCGGGGCCTGGGCTGCTGATCGCCGGGCCGGGCTGCGGGAAGACGCTGGCCGGCGTGTCTCAAGCGGTGGCCGGCGCGGTGCGGGCGGGCGGCGAGCTGTTCTGCCTGCCGCTCCCGGCCGAGGACCTGGGCGGTTGGCTGCCGATCAGGGTGGAGACCAGTGAGGCATCGCTCCTGGCGGCGAGCGCCGCGGGCGAACTGTCGGGCGTCGGGCCGAGCGAGCTGCACTGGCGCGGGCGGAAGAAGGTGCTCCGAGTGGCTGCGGCGGGCGGGCAGCCGGCGGTGGTGAGCCGGGTGGCGGTGGACAAGGGCGCGGTGACCTTCTGCCAAGTCTCGCCGGCCGACTGGGACTACGACGACCCGTACCGGGTCTACCTGAAGCGCACGGCGGACCGCACGGCCACGCTCCTCGCGCGGCTCCTGGCGAAGGCCGGGGTGACCTTCAGCGTGCCACTGCGCGAGGACTGGTCGACCGCGGTGCCGCCGGTGGTGGACCTGGCGGGTCCGTGGCAGGCCGCGCCCGATCCGGACGGCTCGCTGACCCCCGGCACGCTCGACCAGGCGAAACGCTGGTGGACGCTCCAGGCGCCGGGCCTGTGGGAGGACCAGGCCGAGGACGCGAAGGGCTACGACGGGGTAGTCTGGTACCGACGCACGTTCGAGTGGCGCGGGCCCGCCGACCAGCCGGCCACGCTGCGGCTCGGGGCCATCGACGACGAGGACTGGACCTGGCTCAACGGCACAATGGTGGGACACACCGGGCAGGACACGCATCCCACCGACTACTGGTCGCACGACCGCGTCTACGCGCTGCCGGCGGGGACGCTGCGGGCGGGGACGAACCGCTTGGTGGTGAAGGTGCGCGACCTGCGGCAGGGCGGCGGCATCGCCCGCGGGCCGCTGATGGTGGTCCTGCCGCCACGCTGGCTGTCGAGCTACTACCTCGACGTGCCGGCGCAGCTCGACGATCCATACCGCTACAACCGGTGGTGAGCATGTGGCCTGTCGGCTTCATGACCTGGCGCATCGGCGACCTCCTCGACCCGGGGGAGCAGTTCGCCTGGGTGGCGGACCACGGCTTCGAGGCGGTGGGGTTCCACGCCTCGCCGGGCGACCCGCCGCACTGGCGCGGGGTGGACCCCGGTGGCTGTCCGGCTCCCGAGCGTGCCCGGCTCCGGAGGCTGCTCGACGCGTTCGAGCGCAAGGAGGTCCACGCGCCGTTCCGCCTGACGCTCGGCCCCGATGCGCCCGAGCAGACGGTGGACGAGCTGCTTCCGGTGCTCGACCTGGCCGGCGACCTGGGTTGCGATGTGGTGACGGTTCACTTGCGCCTGCCACCGGACGGCGCCCTGGCGGCTCAGCGTGATGCCGCCGCCAGGCTGGGCACGGAGGCTCTGCGCCGCGGCCTGGTGATCGGCCTGGAGACCGAGTGGGGCTTCGACGCGATCCGGACGTGGGGCGCCGATGGGGTAGGGGTCACGCTCGACATCGGGCACCTCCATCTCGACGCGCCGCGCTACCTCGACCCGTTCGGCTCGCTGGAGGCGGTGGTGCGGCACCTGGGCGACCTGCTGGTCCACCTGCACGTACACGACGTGGACGACCTCTCGGACCATGTCGAGCCGGGTACCGGGCGCGTGGACTTCGACAGCCTCCTGCGCGGTCTGCAGGCGACCGGCTACCAAGGCATGCTCATGCTGGAGCTCAACCCCGACCGGGTAACGCCCGAAGCGATCGCGCGCAGCCGGGTGACATTGCTGGCTTGCGGCCGATGACGGAGATCTCAACACAGAGGCACAGAGGCACAGAGACCGGATCCGGGATAGGACATGGCTCAGGTTCCGGATACTCTGTGTCTCTGTGCCTCTGTGGTGAGTTCTCCGGGTTCAGCGGCGCAGCTCGCGGGGGAGCGCCTCGCCTCGGCGGTTCTGCATGTCCCATGCGGCCGCCGTGAGCGTGACCGACTCGGCCGCTGCGGGGAGCGTGAGGGTGAAGACCGTGGCCCCGTTCGGCGTGTCGGCGGCTTGGATGGTGACCGGACGACCGCAGAAGCTGCAGACGCCGGCCGGGCCCACGGCCGTCACCTGCGCCGGCGGGAGGTCCACCCGCTGCCCGTTGCGCAACACGTCGGCGCGGCGGACCGGGCATGCCGGGTCGGCCGGGGTCACGGCCAGCCGCACCACCACGGTGTCCGCGCTGCCGGCGGTGGGCG
>JACPDV010000386.1:0-6565 GCA_016183835.1 Armatimonadota bacterium | reverse complement strand
GGTGGAGCGCCTCGAGCTGGTCGGCGGGAAACACGCGCAGCAGCTTCACGCCGTCGGCGGAGCCCGTGTAGGCGCCGTCCGCCGCGACCGCCAGCCAGTCGTCGCCGAGCCCATAGAGCGTCGCTCGCAAGCTGCCCGCGCCGTCCCAGACTCGCACGGCCCCGTCCTCGCCGGCGGTGGCGAAGAGCACGCCGTCCGCCCGGCAGGCCACCGCCGTCACCGCCGCGCCGTGGCCCTCCAGAGCCGCCGGGGCACTGGCGGCGGCAAGATCTCGCAAGACAGCCGCGCCGTCCCGGCCACCCGCCACGACCCTGCCGCCGCCGACCGCCAGGCACGTCGCCGCGCGCTCGCCCCACAGCACCGGTGGGGCGGGCGTCAGGGCGGGAATCACCCACTGCCTCACGGCGCCGTCGGTGCCGGCGGTCAGCAACGCGCCGCCGTCGCGCGCGAAGGCCAGCCCCGTCACCGTGCCGTCGTGCGGCCGGAACGAGCGGATCGCGACGGCCTTGCGCGGATCCCAGAAGGTCACCAGACCGCCGAGCCCGCCGGAGGCGAGCAGCTTCCCGTCGGGACTCCAGGCCAGCGCTTCAACCCAGGTGGTGGGCGTGCTGCTGAGCGCCGACAGCTCCTTCCCCGATGGCACCTCGAGCAGGCGGACCACCCCGTCAGCGCCGGCATAGGCGAGCCGCTTGCCGCTCGGGTCGAAGGCCACCGCCTCCACCCAGCCGGCCAGGCTCGGCACGCCAGCCAGCTCCTTGCCCGCCGCGGCGTCCCACAGGTGAACCTGCCGGTCCGTGCCGCCGGTGGCCGCCAGGCTGCCGTCCGGGCTGAACGCCGCGCAGCGCACCGCGCCCGTGCCGGCGAAGGGCGGCAGCATCGTCGCCGCCGCCAGATTCCAGAGCCGCGGACGGCCGTCGTCGCCACCGGCCAGCAGCCGCTTGCCGTCGGCGCTTATCGCCACCGCGCGGAGCGGCGCGACCCGGCTGGCGAGCACCTGCCGCAACCCGCCGGCGGCGTCCCACACTCGCGCCGCGCCGCGGTCGGCGCCCGCGGCCAGCAGCGTCCCGTCGACGCTGAACGCCACCGCCGTCACCGTGCCCGCGCCCGCGCCCGCGTCGAGCGTCCGGACCAGCCGGCGGTCGGCGGTCGCCCAGACCTGCACGGCACCGTTCGCTCCGCCCGTGGCCAGGAGTGTGCCGTCCGGGCTGAAACGCACACACTCCGCCGGCAGCTCGGCGTCGCCCGGCGTGCCGCGTGACTCGCCGGTGAGCGCGTCCCACAGCCTGACGCTCGCGCCCACCGTGGCCAGCAGATGCCCGTCCGCACTGAGCGCGATCCCCTTCAGCGGCGAGCCTGCGGGCAGGTTGCGCAACAGACCGCCGGTGGGATCCCAGAACCGCACGCTCCCGTCCAAGCTGCCCGTGACCAGCGTCCGGCCGTCGGGCACGAAGGCGACCCCGGTCACCACATGGGTGTGCCCGTGCAGCGCGGCGCCCTCCTGGCCGGTGGCCACGTCCCAGATCTGCGCCCGGCGTTCCATGTTGCCCGCGGCGAAGGACGCGCCGTCCGGGCTGAACGCGAGGCAGGTGACCGGTGCCTCCGCCTCGATCCAGCGCACGATCGCGCCGCTCGCCGGGTCGCGGAGGATCACGTTGCGGTCGTCGCCGGCCGAGGCGAGGAGCTGGCCGTCGGGGCTGAAGGCCAGCGCGCGGACCTCGCCCGTGTGGCCGGTCAGCCGCCGCCGGAGCGCGCCCGTGGCCAGATCCCAGAGGAGCACGGCGCGGTCGCGGCCGGCCGTGGCGAGGAGGTTGCCGCCGGGTGAGAAGGCGAGCTGCCGAAGCGCCTCGGAGTGCCCGGTCTGCGGCACCACGTCCGGGCCGGCCAGGGCCGGGAGCGCCGCCAGCCAGAGGCAGCACCAGCGCCGCGGGGTCAGGCCCACGGGAGGTTCTGCGGGCGCGAGGTCGGCGCTGGCATGGCGTGGCTCCTGGCCGCGAGGATAGCGCAATCGCCCCGCGCTGCCAAGGGCAGGAGCGCCGGCCGGGGGGCCGAACCGGCCCCGCATGAGCACCTACTACGACAACGCCGACGAGGCCAAGCCCGGCCTCGTGCGCCGCGGCCACACCGACCGCCAGGGCCTCCTCCGCAAGGAGACCGAGGACTACCTCCGCGGGGTGAGCGAGGCCATCGCCGAGCGCCGCGCCGAGCTGTGGCACCCGGACCACTCCAGCCCGGATGCGTTCCTGCGGAGCGTGGCGCCGAACCGCGAGCGCTGGCGCGCCGCCGTGGGCGACTTTTGCGGGCCGGTGGACCCCGGCGAGCCGCTGATCGAGCCCTGGCTTGAAGACGACGTGCTCGAGGCGTGGTGGGTGACGATCCCCTGGCGCGCCAACCTGCGGGTGCGCGCAGTGCTCGCGCTGCCGGAGAACCGCACCGGCCGGCTGCCGGTGGTCCTGGCGCAGCACGGGATCGGCAGCTCGCCCGAACGGTGCTTCGGCTTCGACGACGACTCCGACATCTACCACAGCTACGCCCGCCGGCTGGTCAACGACGGCTTCGCGGTGATCGCGCCGCTGCACCTCACCGAGGGTCCGCCGCGAGCGCGGCTGCAGCGGCTCTGCCTGATGCTCGGCGGCACGCTGTGGGGGCTGGAGATTGCGCAATACCACCACCTGCTCGACGTGTTGCTCCAGCGCCCGGAGCTGGACCCGGAGAGATTGGGCATGTGGGGTATCAGCCTCGGCGGGGCGTACACCCTCATGACGATGCCGCTGGAGCCGCGGATCAAGGCGGGTATCGTCTGCGCCTGGTTCAACCACCGGGTGAGGAAAATGGTGGCGGACGACCCGCGGCATAGCTGCTTCCTGTCGGTCAACGAGGAGCACATCTACGTCCACGGCTGGCTGCGGGAGTTCAGCGACAGCGATCTGTGCGCGCTGATCTGCCCGCGGCCGGTGATGATGCAGACCGGCAAGGCGGACGGGATCGGCTGGTGGCCGTGGATCGGCGAGGAGTTCGCGGCGTCGCAGGCGCATTACGAGAAGCTCGGGGTGGGGGAGCGGATCGTCTGGGACCTGCACGAGGCGGGGCATGAGATCCAGTACGAGAGTGGGGTGGGGTTCCTGCGTAAGTGGGTCTGAACCGGCCGCGCGGCAAGTGGTGGATCCGCGACGGTGACGCGCTCCCGGGGTGAGCGTCCGGTCATCGCATGGACCACCGCATTACGATGATCCCGAGACGGGCGAGCTGCTCATCCACCGGCATGCAGATGCCGATGGCGACGCGGCCCCGTCCCACCAGGGAGAAACGCCGTCATGCAATGCAACAGGCGCCTCAGGGCGCTCAGTCTGGCCGCCGCAGCACTGGTTGCCCTGCCGCTCGTCGGCTGCGACAGCAGCTCCGGCGGGACTATCGACATCTTCCAGATTGCTCGGGTCGTGCTGCGGGGCCCGACCGGGGGTGTCAACTCCGTCGAGGTCACCTTCACCGGCGACCCCAACCGGACCCAGGCGGAGACGATCTCCAACTTCGTCCTCCGCGGCCCGACCGGCACGCCCATCCCACTGGGGCGCGCTCACCTCTTGGCGTCGGAGCGGAAGGTGTTGCTGGAGCCCCAGGCCCCCTTCGCCATCGCGACCAACTATCGCTCGATCGAGATCATCGGGACCGGCGCCGATGCCATCCGGGACACGCAGGGGCGCCTGCTGGACGGCGACGGGGACGGGGCGCCCGGCGGCAACGCCCTGTTGCAGTACGAGTTCCTGACGGGCGCGCCGCTGCAGTTCACGGACATCGATGGCGATCAGGTGACGATCGAGTGCCAGATCGCCGGCCACTTGGACTTGCTGCGTTCGACGGGCAACCAGGAGCACGAGTTCTGGATCGTCGACGGCACCTCCAACACGATCGTCACCGGCGGCGTGACCCGCTCGGCGCTCGGGGACGGGAGCGTGAGGATCAGCCAGATCATCGGCCTGGACGCTTCGGACGTGCGCCTTCTGTCCAACCCGGCCTTCATCGTCCGCGGTGCCCAGGTGGTGGCGAGGTAGCGCTGACGCCGAGAAGGCTCGGGGGTTTCAAGCCACGCCGGTGGCGGCGGATCGGCGAGTGGTTCGCGGCCAGGTACGAGCAGTGCGACCGGCTGGGGCGGGCGAGCAGATCGTCTGCGACCTACGCGAGGCGGGGCGCGGAACTCAGTAGGAAGGTAGCGTTGGAGCGCTGCGGAGGTGGCTCCAGCGAAGGATCCGGCCGACCGCGGGCTCACCGCTTTGACGCAGCCCCGGGTGGGTAGTAGGATCAGTCATGCGGGTCCGCTATTACCTCGATCCGGAGACGGGCGAGCCACACATCTACGGGCATGGAGTCACGGAAGACGAAGTCGAGGAAGTCCTACGGCGATCTGGAGAGGATCGGGCGGGGCGTGACGACTCGCGAGTGGCGACAGGGTGGACCGAGGACGCCCGGTGCCTCCGCGTCATCTACGTGCGGGATCCGGAGCCGGGCAGCGTTTTCGTCATCACTGCCTATGCTCTGACCGGAAAGCCACTCGCCGCCTACCGGCGGCGGATGAAGAAACGATGAATGCACAGCGCCAGACGCGGTTCCCAGACGGCTGGGACGAAGAGCGCGTGCGCCGCGTCCTAGAACACTACGAGAGCCAAACCGACGAGGAGGCTGTCGCCGAGGACGAAGACGCCTACGAGCAGCCGGGGCAGACCATGATCGCGGTGCCGACGGCCCTGGTGCCTGCGGTGCTCGCGTTGCTGGCGAAGCACCGGAGCTGAGCCGCCGGGCGGGTTGCGGAGTGGCGTGCAACAGCACGCCCTACGGCGTCAGCGCCTCCACCAGCGCCCCCGCCCGCACTCGCAGCTCAGTCAGCCGCTCCGGCGCCGGCAGGATCTCGGTCGAGCGGTAGCCGCCGGCATTGGGAATCGCGCACAACTTGGCCACCTCCGCCAGGACCTTCGCGACCGCCGCGCGGTCCGCCGGCTTCGCCGGCTTGAGCCTCCGCAGCGCCGCCAGCACTTCGTAGTCCTCCAGCCCCAGCCGCACGTTCTCCAAGCGGATGGTCGACACCGGCTCGCCGTTCGGGCCGGGGTAGGCGAGGTGGCCGCTCCCGCTGGGATACCGCACCCAGCTCGTGCGCTCGGGCGAGAAGCGGTGGAACAGGTAGCCGTACCAGCCGAACCGGTACGGGTCGTCGGTGTACCACGCGAGCGCCCAGTGCTCGAAGCCGCTCAGACCGTGGGCGAAGCAGTAGTACGACAGCATCCGCTCGCAAGCGTTGAACGGCGTGTCCAGCTCGAGTTGGCCGTCCACCGTGAGCCAGACCTTGTCCCCTGCCGCCTGCCGCTCGTGCAGCTTGTCGAGCGGGAAGCAGCCGTACTGCCCAACGCCCCAGTGGTTGAGCAGCCCGTCCCACCCCGGCACGTGGTGCCAGGTGCTCGCGTAGACCGGGATGGCAGGGTCCACCGCGCGGGCAAGGCGGATCACCGCGCCCAGGTCGGCGACCACTTTCGGGTCGTGGTCGAACGGTTCGTCGGAGACGTAGAGCGAGAACCACCTTCCCGGTGCCGCGCGACGCCGTGCCGGGCTTGAGGCCGAGGAAGTTGCGCGGCGGCATGCCCCATCCGGCGGCGTAGAAGACCGACGGGAAATAGGACGCGGCGGTGTGGATCTCGTCGAAGGCGAAGGCGGCGGCGCGGTCGAACTCGGCGGTGTCCATCTGCACCTGCCCGTCCACGAGGCGGAACGTGGGCTGCGGCTCGATGCGATCGGTGCTGAGGTGATGCCGCGCCATGAACCGCCACCAGTCGTCGCGCCGCGCGAGCACCGGGTGCGGCGCCCACGATCCGTCGCGGAGGTCGAAGATCGCCTGCAACGAGGGCCGCTCGGGGAGCTGCAGCTTCCAGAGGCGAAGCCGCACCTGGATCACCGCCGCCAGGCCCTGCCGAGTGCCGACGCGGAGTGACGTGATGTAGTCCCCCGGCGCGGCGTCGCGCGGGGCTGGGAAAGTGACCCACAGCGGCTGCGTGCGCCCGGCGGCGAGCGTGAGCGGGCCGGCGGCCGGGGTGAGGTAGTCGGGCCACCAGCCGCACCAGCCGTCGGTGCGCGCCTGGCCGAGGGTCACGCGCCGCTCCCACGGCTTGGCCGGGGAATCGAAGAACCCGGACGGCACCAGCGAGGGGACGAAGCCGACCTGCTCGATTCGTGCTGGCGGGAGTGCCGTGCCGCGGAGTCGCGGCGGGTCGATGCTGACGCTCACGTCGTCGCGATCGCGCGGCGCGCGAAGACAGAGCTGGAGCACCTCCTCGCCGCCGCGCGGGGCGAACAGCTCCACCTGCCGCGGCATGGTTCCGGGCGGCGTGTCGCGGAAGACCTTGACCAGCGGGTCCTCGACCCAGGCGCGCACCTCGGGCCCGCTGCGCTCGGGGCGTGTCTCCACCTCCCCCGCTGCCGCGGGCACGGCGCGGGCGAAGACCCCCCCGTCGTACTCGACGGTGCCGCGGGCATTGGTGGTGGGGTAGAGGATAACCTGTCCGGTGTCGGCCGCCGTGTGCAGCCGCCC
>JACPDV010000385.1:7916-9353 GCA_016183835.1 Armatimonadota bacterium | reverse complement strand
GCGGCGGGCGAGGCGGGCGCGATGTACGACTGCGTGGTCGGCCCGTGCCAGGGGCGGGGATCCCAGCCCATCATCACGTCGATCACGTCGGGCAGCTCGTCGATCCTCTTCTTGCCGCGCCAGATCTGCTCCTGGCCCAGCACGCTGCTGGGATAGTCGACCGTGATCACGCCCTCCACGTCGCGCTGATTGGGCACCTTGGTCGGGCCCCAGCAGCCGTATGCGCCGGTGGCGTCGTAGCCCTCTTCGCGGGTCTGCTTCAGAAACGCCGCATCCGCCGACTCCACGCCGCAGATCACGATCAGCCCCGCGAACCCCGCGTCACGGCAGCGAGCGCGCATGGCGTCGAGCGCCTCGCGCACCTGCGCGTGCCCGCCGAGCTGCTGCGTGAACGGCCGCGGCGTGAGCACGTAGAGGATCGGCTTGTTGTCGATCTTCGCGTAGGAGGGGTTCTTGAAGTACTTCTCGATCCAGTAGGGGAGCAGGTTGTCGAGCAGATCGGCGCGGTCCTTGACCCCGGCGGCGTTGGCGTTCTCCCAGTTGATGGCGAACTTGAAGTAGGGCAGGTACCGCGCGTGGAGCAGCCCGTCGTCGAGCGCGTGACCGATGAAGTGGGTGATCTCCGGCTTCAGGTCGCGGCGGTACCAGCAGTAGATGAACCCCTGCACGCCGTGCTCCACGGCGTACTTGATGTGCCAGTCGGCGACCTCGGGGCTGCCCTCGTCGTACCAGCCGATGGCCGGGCGCCGCTCGGGCCACGGCTCGATCTTCTCCCAGCCGTAGTGCGTGCCCTCTTTCCACAGCGGGCAGTAGTGCATCAGCGTCATCACGCCGCGGGGCGGCACCGGCACGGGAACCGGGACGTAATCCGCCCGTGGCGCCGTGGCGGCCGGCTGGATGTCCAGGCGCCAGTCGCGCGACTGGCGGCGCTGACCGTCGGCGCTGATCGTCGCCTGAGCGGCGCCGGTGACCGGTCCGGCGGCGCGGATCCGCCATTCCACCAGGGCGGTGGCGTCAGGCAGCAGGTCGGGCAGCGTCTGCTCGGCGGGCGAGAGCAGCTCCACACCCGGCGGCACACTGACGGCCGCCGTCACGTTGCGGGCCGTGGCGCCCAGGTTGCGGGCCACGGCGAGGAGCCTCTCCTCGCGTCCGGCGCGCTGGATGGCGCGGCCCGGCGCGAAGCTGCGGAGGTAGACGTACGGCCGGCCGAGGGGCAGCTTGCCGACCCACACGCCGCGGAGGGTGACCTCGTGGCTGCCGGCGTCGGGGAGCGAGATGGACAGCATGCGCAGCGTGCCGGACCACTGCGGCAGGCCGGACACGTCCACCGCCGCGGTGCGGCCCTGCCCCCAGAGCGGGACCGAGGCGGTGCCGGCGCCCTGGTCGGTGACGAACGAGAGCATCGCCGTGTTGACGCCGGGGGCGTCGAGGTCGAGG
>JACPDV010000385.1:0-7880 GCA_016183835.1 Armatimonadota bacterium | reverse complement strand
GGTCGCCGCGGTCGGCGGCGGTCGCGCCGAGGAGACCCTTCCAGCCGGACCACGCGCCGGCGCCCTCGAAGCCGGTGCGCACTGCGCCGGGCGTGTTGCCGAGCAGCTCGGTGAGCGCCTCGGCGCGCGCCAGGGCCGGATTGAGGAGGCGCAGATCGTCGATCCGCGCGCCGCTGTGACCGACCGTGATGGGGCTCTTGGCCGGCGCCGGGTTGCCGCGCCGGGCGCCGGTGTAGCGCTCCTCGTTGATCTGCAGGATGCTCTCGCTGCCGGTCCAGGTGGCGACCAGGTGGTACCACTTGCCCGCCTCGGGGACGCTCCCGCTGACCCGCGGCTCCCAGCCGCCCGCCAGGTGGACGAAGAAGCTGAACCGTCCGCCCTCGTTCGGCCCGTCCACGCGGAGCTGGTACTCCTGGTCCTTCATCACCAGCACCTCGTAGCCGGTGGCGTGCTTGTCGAAGTAGACCCAGGTGTCGATCCCGAGCCCTGGCGCGAGCCGCAGATCGGGGTGGTCGGGGATGCTGACGCCCGTCCACTGCCCGTCCAGCGCACGCGCGGCGTGGCCCGCGGCGAAGGCAGGCTGGTCGCCGGCGGCGTCGTGGCCTTGTCCCGACGCGTCGGCGAGGGTGCCGTCGAAGGGCCAGTAGCCCATTACGCCGGGCTCGGGGGCCTGGAGGGCGGTGGCGAGGAACATCAGGATCAGCACGGGGCGCTCCTGTACACGACTTCAACGTCCGGCTGTAGGGGCCTCCCGCCACCGAGCCCCGTCATTGAAATGGCGGGCTACGTGGCACGAAACCCCTACGGGGTTTGGTTGTGGGTAGCCCGGCGTTTCAACGCCGGGTGGTCTGCGATGGCCCGAAGTTCTTGGCCACGCAGGCCACTGGGTTGCGCTCCCAGCCGAGCCGGCGGTAGAACTCCATCACGCCCTCGTTGTCCTCAAACACCAACGCGTAGGCCCGCAGGCAGCCGCGCTCCGTGAGCCGGCGCTCGATCTCCTCCATCAGCGCGCGCCCCAGCCCGCGGCCGCGGTACTCGCGCTGCACCGCCAGGTGGTAGATCACTCCGCGCCGTCCGTCGAACCCGCCGATCACCGTGCCGACCACGCGACCTGCCTCCTCGGCCACGAGGAACAGCTCGGGGTCACGCGCCAGCAGCTTGGCAAGCTCCGCGGGCTCGTCGGAGCGGCTGGCGCCGATGGCGCCCGGCTCCGACCGCCACAAGGCAATGACCTGGTCATAGTCGTCGAGGGTGAAGGGCCGCAGCTCCATGGCGGGCTCCCGGGGTCAACGGAGGGAGGAGAGGAACCGCTCGATGCGCGCGGTCGCCTCGCGCAGCTCGTCCATGCCGGCGGCGTAGGTGGCGCGGAGGTGCCCCTCGCCGCAGGCGCCGAAGGCCGTGCCGGGCACCACGGCCACCTTCTGCTCGCGCAAGAGCCGCTCGCAGAAGGTCTCGCAGTCCAGCCCGGTGGCGCGGACCGAGGGGAAGACGTAGAACGCGCCCAACGGCTCGTGGCAGGCCAGCCCGATCTGGTTCAGCCGGGCGACCATGAAGCGGCGGCGCTGGTTGTATTCGCGGACCATGTCCGCCACCGCGCCCTCGCCGTGCCGGAGCGCCTCCAGGGCCGCCTCCTGGGCCATGATGGGGGCGCACATCATGGTGTACTGGTGGATCTTGTTCATCGCCGCGAGGAGGTCGGGCGGGGCGCAGGCGTAGCCGATCCGCCAGCCGGTCATGGCGTAGGCCTTGCTGAAGCCGTTGAGCAGGATGGTGCGCTCCCAGGCGCCGCGGAGCGTGCCGAACGAGGTGTGGCCCGAGTCGTCGTAGCGGAGCCGGTCGTAGATCTCGTCGGAGACCACGATCAGGTCGTGCCGGGCGGCGATGTCGGCAATCTGCTGGAGCACGGCGCACGGGATGCAGGCGCCGGTGGGGTTGCTGGGCGAGCCGAGCAGGATGGCGCGGGTGCGCGGCGTGACGGCGCGCTCGATGGCCGCCGGGTCGGGCACGAAGCCGGTCTCGATGTGGGTATCCACGGTCACCGGCATACCGTAGGCCAGCCGCACGGCCGCGGTATAGGCGACGAAGCAGGGCTCCGGGACGATCACCTCGTCGCCCGGCTCGAGGATCGCGCGGAAGGCGAGATCCAGGCCCTCGCTGACACCGACGGTGACCAGGATCTCCGTGTCGGGGTGGTAGCGCACGCCGTGGAGCCAGTCGAGGTGCCGGGCGATGGCGCGGCGCAGGCTGAGCAGGCCGAGGTTGGAGGTGTAGGTGGTGCGGCCGGCCTCGAGGCCGTCGATGGCGGCGGTGGAGAAGCGCCATGGGGTGGGGAAGTCGGGCTCGCCCACGCCCAGGGAGATCACGCCCTCGGTGGCCTGTACCAGGTCGAAGAACCGGCGGATGCCCGAGGGCGGCAGCTCGTCCACCAGCCGGGCCACGCGCGAGCGCTGCGGGAGATGGGGCTGCGCGCTCATGGCGTCACCGGCAGCCGCGGATCGTCGGTGGCGCCCATCAAGAGCTCGCCCTCCTCCTTGTAGCGGCGGAGGACAAAGCTGGTGGCGGTGCTCTCGACGCCCTTCAGCGGCGCCAGCTTCTCGGCCACAAACAGCGCCACGTCGCGGAAATCACGGCCTTCCACCACCACCAGCAGGTCGCGCCCACCGCTGATCAGGTACAGCGCGTGCACCTCGCGGAAGAGCGCCACGCGCCGCGCGATGGCGTCGAACCCGAAGTCGGGCTCGGGCTTCACGGTGACGTCCACAAAGGCGTAGATGTGCTGGTCGCCCACGCGATCCCAGTCGATCACGGCGCGGTAGGTGCGGATGATGCCTTCGCGCTCGAGATGGGCGATCTCAGCGGCGACCTCGGCGGCCTCCGAGCCGACCCGCGCAGCCAGCTCTTCGGCGGGCGCGCGCGGGTCACGCTGGATAATCTCGAGGAGCTCGATACGCTGTGGGTCGGTCATGAATCGCCTCGGGATCGACACCTGAGTTAGAGGGGCGAGAGGCCAGATTGTAGCGCCGGGGGTGGGATCTGTCAAAGGAGGAGACACCGCCAGTGCCGGCAATCGAGGCGGTCGTCGCGCGCACCTTCTGACTCCCTCTCCTTGCCAAGGAGAGGGCTGGGGTGAGGTCCATCCCATTCCACGGACGGCTGGACAGGACCTCCCCCTGCCCCCTCCTTGGCAAGGAGGGGGTGCGCAGACCAGCCTGGCGACAAGGAGCCATCCCGTGCCCATGACGCCTCGCGAACGCATGCTCACGGCCCTCGACCGCGGCCGGCCCGACCGCGTGCCGCTGGACATCTGGGCCACCGGCGAAGTGTGGCAGAAACTGTTCGCCCACTTCGGCACCGAGAGCGTCGCCGAGGTGAAGCAATGGCTCCACGTGGACGGGTTCAACCACGTCGATCCCGTCTACGCCGGCCCGCCCATCCCCACCTACCCCGACGGCACGGTGGAGAACTACTGGGGCATGCGCTTCTCGCCGCAGCGCTACGCCACCGGGGTCTATCACGAGCAGAGCCACTGCCCCCTCGCCTTCGTCCAGAGCGTGGCGGACCTGGACCGCTATCCCTGGCCCCGCGCCGACTGGTTCGACTTCACCACCGTCCGCGAGCAGTGTGAGCGCCAGCGCGACCTGCCTGTCATGGCCGGCAGCTTCTCGCCCTTCTACTTCCACAACCTGCTCCGCGGGCTGGAGCAGTCGCTGGTCGACCTGGCGATCCTGCCGGAGCTGACGCACGTGCTCGTGGAGCGGCTCAGCGACTTCCACTACGCCTACTGCGAGCGGCTGTTCGAGGCCGCCGGCGGACTGATCGACATCACCATGTTCGCCGACGACTTCGGCACCCAGACCGGGCTGATGGTCTCGCAGGCGATGGTCGAGGAGTTCCACCTGCCGGCCTACCGGCGGCTGTCACGGCTCTGCCGCGACCACGGCGTGCGCGTCTTCCACCACGACGACGGTGCAATCTGGGATCTGCTCCCCGGCCTGATCGACTCCGGAGTCAACGTGCTAGACCCGGTGCAGTACCGCTGCGGGCCGGTGGACCTCGACTGGCTCAAGGACACCCACGGCGGGCGGCTGGCCTTTCACGGCGGGGTCGACAACCAGGAGGTGCTGGCCTTCGGCACGGTGGACGACGTGCGGGAAGAGGTGCGCAAGTGCCTCCGCACGCTGGGCCGCGGCGGCGGCTACATCCTCGCGCCGTGCCACAACCTGCAGCCGGTCTCGCCGGTAGAGAACATCGTGGCGCTGTACGAGACAGCGTTCGAGGAAGGCGTCTACTGAGGCGGCGGCGAACCCAGCCGCGGGGAGATGCCCGACATGCGCTCGCACTGGGTTGTCGCGGGGATCGCCGTCGCCGTCTGCCGCCTGGCCGCGGGGGAGCCGGTCAACCTCGCCCCGCAGGCCAAGGTCAGCGCTTCCTCGGAGTACTCGCCGCAGTACGCCGCGCGGTTCGCTGTCGACGGCGTGATCCCGGAGATGCTCTCGAAGGACGACATCGGGCGCGCCTGGGTGGTGGACGGCGCGCGGTACGGCGGCAAGGCGCGGTTCACGCTGGAGTGGGACCGGCCGGTGGAGGTTGCGGAGATCATCTACTACGGCCGGCTCGCGTGGGTGATCGAGGAGTGCTTCCGCGACTACGAGGTGCGGCTCGACGAGGCGCCCGAGCCCGTCGCCCGCGGCCGGTTCGAGTGCAACGCCGGGCCGCAGCGGATCCCGCTCAAGGCGGCCGCCGTGCGGAAGATCACCCTCGACTTCCTGCCCTGGGGCGGCGGCAACCCGGGCGCTGAGGAGATCCAGGTCTGGTCCGCCAGCCCGCCCGACGCGCTGCTGCCCAAGCTCAAGCATCTGCCGCGCAACGTGGCGCTCTCGGCCGCCGCCACGGCCAGCTCCGAGCACAGCCCGGCCTACGCCGCCGCCAAGGCCGTGGACGGCGTGATCCCCGAGCCCTTCACCGCCAACGACGCCGGCAGCGCCTGGGCGACCAACGGCCCGCAGTGCGGCGGCAAGGCCGACTTCACCCTTACGTGGCCGAAGCCCGTGACGGTCGCCGAGGTGGCGTACTACGGACGGACGTCGTTCCTCATCGAGGAGTGCTTCCGAGACTGGGAGCTGCTGCTCGACGACCGCACCGCGGCCAGCGGCACCTTGCAGATGGGCTCCGGGCCGCAAGTCATCCACATCCCGCCGCAGTCCGCAAGCCGGCTGGTGCTGCGGTTCAAGAACGCCTATGGCGGGCCGAACCCGGGGGCGGCGGAGATCCAGGTCTACGACGAGCTCACGTCCGAGGGCTTCCTGCCGAAGTTCCTCAAGGAAGGCTGGGACGCGCCGGTGGAGTCGCCGGAGCTGCTCGCGGAGGCCGTCGGCGGGCGGCTCGGGTTCGACAAGCTGCTCCTGGTGCAGCGGCGCGAGCTGAACCCGTCGCACGTCTACACCGCCTGCATCGAGGGCTTCCAGCCCGGCGGCGGGCTCTATGTGCTCTCGCCGGTTGCGCCCGACGGCAAGCTGACCCGGCTGGTGGACGCCGGCAATGGCCAGATCCTCGACGCCGACCTCGGCTTCGACGCCCGCGAGATCGTCTTCAGTTGGCGCAAGAGCGGCGGCGAGGGCTACCACCTCTTCCGCGTCAACGTGGATGGCAGCGGCCTGACGCAGCTCACCTTCGGCCCGTACCACGACTACAACGCCTGCTGGCTCCCCGACGGCGGGATCGCGTTCGTCTCCACCCGCGCCACGGTGTTCGCGCTGTGCTTCGTCACGCCGTCGGGCGTGCTGCACCGCATGGACCGCGCCGGCGGCCACGTGACCCGGCTGTCCGCCAACTACGTCAACGACTTCACGCCCAGCGTGATGCCCGACGGGCGGATCCTCTACTCGCGCTGGGAGTATGTGGACAAGCCGGCCATCCCCATCCAGAGCCTGTGGACCATCTGCCCCGACGGCACGGGCGTGCAGGTCTACTACGGCAATCGCGTGCTCAGCCCGGCCAGCTTTCTGGAGGCGCGCGCCGTGCCCGGCACCGAGTCCGTAATGTGCACGCTGACCAGCCACAACGGCCCCATCCGCGGCGCCGTGGGCGTGGTGGACCGGCGGCACGGGGTGAACGCGCAGGCGGGCATCGCCAACCTCACCCCGCAGGTGGCGGTCGGACGCGTGGACCAGGGCGACGGGAACGCCATCCGCGGGGCCTACGAGAACCCCTATCCACTCGATGCCGAGCACTTCCTGGTGTCGGGGAAGGGCCACATCTATGTCGGCGACCGCGCCGGCCGCTGGGCGCGGCTGTTGGCGCGCGAGGCGGGGCTGGGCTGGTACAACCCGCAGCCGCTGCGCGCCCGGCCGATGCCGCCGGTGCGCGGCTCCACGCTGCTGGCCGGCGTGCACGACGGGGCGGAGCTGTTCGTCGCCGATGTCTACCAGGGGCTGGCGCCGGAGGTGAAGCGGGGCGAGGTGAAGCAGCTTGCCGTGGTGCAGGAGGTGGCCAAGCCGCTGCGCACCGACGTGATGGGCTTCGGCTTCCAGCGGCCGGTGATCTCCTGCGGCGCGACCTACGCCGTGAAGCAGGTGTGGGGCTACGCGCCCGTGGAGGCGGACGGCTCGGCGCACTTCCAGGTGCCCGCCGGCGTGCCGCTCTACCTCATGGCGCTCGACGCCCAGGGGCGGGCGGTGCAGCGGATGCGGAGCTTCGTGCACCTGATGCCCGGCGAGCGGCGCGGCTGCATCGGCTGCCACGAAGAGCGCACGCACACCGCCCTGCCGCACGACACGTTGGCGCTCCGGCGGCCGGCGTCGAAGCTCGAGCCGCCCGAGTGGGGCGCGGTGGCGTTCGATTACCCGAAGGTCGTCCAGCCGGTGCTCGACGCGCGCTGCGCCGGCTGCCACCGCGGGGTGGAGGCGCCCGGGGGGATCGACCTCAGCGCCGGCTGGACCGACTGGTTCAACGTCAGCTACGACGTGTTGACCCGCGGCTGGGTGAGCTGGATCGACACCCGGAACGGGCAGGAGGCGAACATCCTGCAAGTCCGGCCGAAGACCTGGGGCTCGCCCGCCAGCCGGCTGACGAAGCTGCTGCTGAACGGCCATCCGGATGCCGCCGGCAAGCCCCGGGTGGAGCTCAGCGACGTGGAGCGGCGGCGGCTGCTGACCTGGATCGACCTCAACGTGCCCTACTACGGCACCTACGACATGGCCTATCCCGACGCCGAGGGCGGGCGCCGGATCCTGCCCGAGGGGTTCGAGGCCAGGCTGAGCGAGGTATACGCGCGGCGCTGCGCGGGCTGCCACCAGCAGGCGCCGGGGCAGGGCTTCGTGCGGCTGGGCGAGCCCGACGACAACGACTTCCTGGCGGCGCCGCTGGCCCGCGCGGCCGGCGGGCGGGAGAGCTGCGGCAAGCCGATCTTCGCCACGCGGGACGATCCTGACTATCGGGCGCTGCGGGGGATGCTGGAGCCGATGGCGGCGAGGCTGGCGGCGCGGCCGAGGATGGACATGCCGGGGGCCAAACCCGCGGCGGCGAACTGCTCGTGCCAATGACGGTGGCGACTCCGGCCCCCTCTCCCGCCGGGAGAGGGCGGGGGTGAGGGTAGGGTCCCCGGTGCCCCGCGGTCGGCCCTCACCCCAACCCTCTCCCGGCGGGAGAGGGAGTCGAACTCCCGGATGGAGGGGCCGCCGTCAGGGCAGCATCCGCCACGCAAAGCTGTTCCCGCCCGTCCCCGCGATCACCCGCCCCGGCCGGTGCGGGTCGAACACCAGCTTCGCGATGTTCGGAGTGGTCAGGTCACCCGTGATGTCCGCCCACGTCGTCCCGCCGTCGCGCGACAGGTGCACGCCGCAGCCCATCGGCTCGTCGTGGTAGGGGTGGTCCGTCCCGCC
>JACPDV010000384.1 GCA_016183835.1 Armatimonadota bacterium | reverse complement strand
CCAGCCGCCGCCGTGGAAGACCGTCGCCCCCGGCGCCCTGCGCCACCCGCTTGAGCTCCTCGGTGGCCGCGTCGAGCTGCCAGATCCCCGGCTCGTCGCCATCCGCCTCGGCGCTGAGGAGGTAGACCAGCACGTCGGTGCCGGGCAGCCAGGCGTACGCGTCGCGCCGGGCGCTGGTGAGCGGGCCGAGGCGGTGCGGCGGACCGACCGGCTTCAGTCCACTCGTGTAGACGGCCACGAAGGCGTCCGTCGAGTCCGCCGGGACGCTGAGCCAGGCGAGGAACTTGCCCGTGGACGAGACCTTGACGCACCCCATCGGCGACTCGGCGAGCAGCCCTTGCGCCGCGCCGATGCGCGCCTCGACCTGGTACACCGGCCCCAGCGGCGGGCCGTCGAGCGCGCCGTGCGCCGCCTCCACGTAGAGCGCCTTGCCGTCCACCGTCCACGCCGGGTGCCCGCCCGGGCCCAGCCAGCGCGCTTCGGTGCCCTGCATGTCCACCACGTGGAGCCCCGCCGCGAACAGGACCGGCACGTCGCCGGCCTGCGCAGCGGTCAGCCACAGTCCGAGCAGTCCGGCCAAGACCCACGGCTTGCTCATCCCGCCACACCCAGCTTCTCCCGCAGCAGCCGGTTCAGTGTCCCCGGATCGGCCTGTCCGCGGGTGGCCTTCATCACCTGCCCCACCAGGAATCCGAACACCTTGTCTTGTCCCGCCCGCACCTTCTCCACCGCGTCGGCGTTGGCGGCCAGCACATCCTCGATGATCGGCGTCAACTCGTCCGCCGCGCCCACCACGCGGATTCCCAACGCGGCCTTCGCCGCCTCCACGCCCTCGCCCGTGTCGAACAGCCGCGGCAGGAGCTGCTTGACCTGCGGCCCGGTCACCTCACCGGCCTCCCACTGCCGCGCCAGCTCCGCGGTCTCGGCCGCCGGAGGCAGCCCGGCGGTCGACTCCATGTCCATCCGCCGGTCGTTCACCTCGGCCATGAAGTCGCCCAGCAGCAGGTTGGCCACCCGCTCGGCCTGCGGGCAGACCGCCAGCGCCGCGTCGAAGTACGCCGCGAAGGCCGGCGACTGCGCCAGCAGCTCCGCACGGTAGGCGTCCAGTCCCAGCACCTGTTGATAGCGCGAGACGATCTCGTGTCGCCGCCCGGGCAGGCCGGCCCGCACCGCGTCCACCTCGGCAGCGGTGAAGCGCAGCGGCGGCAGGTCGGGTTCGGGGAAGTAGCGGTAGTCCTGCGCCTCTTCCTTGCTCCGCTGCACCACCGTGCGGCCGTGTTCCAGGTCCCAGCCCATGGTCACCTGCCGCACCCGCTCGCCGCGGTCGTAGACCTGCGCCTGCCGCTTCACCTCATAGACCAATGCGGCGCGGACGTTCTCGAAGCTGTTGAGGTTCTTCACCTCGCAGCGCGGACGGAGCACGCCCGCCTCGGCCTCTTCGGGCGTGCGCACGCTGATGTTGGCCTCCAGCCGCATCGCGCCCTCGTCCATCCGCCCGTTGGCGATGCCGAGGAAGACCAGGATGTCGCGGAGCTTCTTGAGATACGCCACCGCCTCGTCCGGCGAGTGCATGTCGGGTTCGGTGACGATCTCCATCAGCGGCACGCCGGCCCGATTGCAGTCCACCAGCGAGTAGCTTTCGCCCGCCGCGTTGGTGACGTGGGTGTTCTTCGCCGTGTCCTCTTCCAGGTGGACCCGGTTGATGCGCACCCGGAGCGGTTCGGCGTCCGTGCCGATGTTGACCTGACCGTGACTGCCGATGGGGTACGAGTACTGCGTGAGCTGGAAGCCCTTGACCAGGTCGGGGTAGGGGTAGTTCTTCCGCTCGAACCAACTGAACTCGGGGATGGTGCAGTTGAGCGCCAGGGCGGCCATCATGCCGTAGCGCAGCGCGGTCTCGTTGACCACCGGGAGCATCCCCGGCGCGCCGAGACAGACCGGGCAGACGTGGGTGTTGGGCTCGGCGCCGGCGTAGTCGTTCGGGCAGCCGCAGAACATCTTGCTCCGGGTCAGGAGCTGGGTGTGCACCTCGATGCCGATCACGGTCTCGTACCGGCTCACTGCGCGCCTCCCACCTGCAGCCGCTCGCGGCACTGGGAGTGGCTCCACTCGCTGGCCGCTTCGTACGCCCGCGCCGGCAGTCCGGCGAGGGGGATCGCCAGGGTGAAGATGTCCGCCAGGTACATCTGCACCGGGTCTTCGGTCTTCGCCCCGATGGGGAACGCCGTGCTCGGCGACGCGGGGCAGGCGATCACGTCCACTTGCTCGAACGCCTCCTCGAAATCGCGCTTGATCAGCGTCCGCACCTTCTGCGCCTGCACGTAGTACGCGTCGTGGTAGCCGGCCGAGAGCGCGTAGGTGCCGAGCATGATGCGCCGCTTCACCTCCGCCCCGAACCCGCTCCCGCGCGTGTTGGCGTACGCCTCCCACATCGTCTCGCCCGGCTGCGGCACGCCGTAGCGGATGCCGTCGAAGCGCGCCAGGTTGGCCGACACCTCGCACGGCACGATCACGTAGTAGGTGGGCAGCGCGTAGTCGGTGTGGGGCAGGCTGATCTCCACAGGCACCGCTCCTTGCCGCACCAGCTCGGCGATGGCCGCGCGGACGGCCTGCTCCACCGCCGGCTCCATGCCGTCGATGAAGTACTCCTTCGGCACGCCGACGCGGAGGCCCTTCACCCCGCGCTCGCAGGCGGACAGGTAGTCGGGCACCGGCCGCGTAGTGGAGGTGGAGTCGAGCTCGTCGCGCCCGGCGATGCAGCCCAGCACGATGGCGGCGTCGCGCACGGTGCGGGCGAGCGGGCCCACCTGGTCGAGCGAGCTGGCCATGGCGATCACGCCCCAGCGACTGACCCGCCCGTAAGTCGGTTTCAGCCCCACCACGCCGCAGAGGCTGGCCGGCTGCCGGATGGAGCCGCCGGTGTCGGTGCCCAGGGCGAAGAAGGCCTCCTCCGCCGCCACGGCCGCCGCCGAGCCGCCGCTGGAGCCGCCCGGGACGCAGTCGAGGGCGAACGGGTTGTGGGTCACCTGGTAGGCGCTGTTCTCGGTCGACGAGCCCATCGCGAACTCGTCCAGGTTGCACTTGCCGGCCAGCACGTAGCCGTCGCGCCGGAGCTGCTCGATGACGAACGCGTTGTAGGGGGGCTTGAAGCCTTCGAGGATGCGGGAGCCGGCGGTGGTCTGGATGCCGCGAGTGGCGATCAGGTCCTTGATCCCGCCGGGGATGCCGCAGAGCAGCGAGGCGCCGCCGTTCCGCAGCCGCTGGTCGGCGGCGCGGGCGTTGGTCAGGGCCTCGTCGGCGGTGACGGTGAGGTAGGCCCGCACGTCCGGCTCGACGCTGCCGATCCGGTCGAGGACGGCCTGGGTCAGCTCGACGCTGGAGAACTCGCGGGCGCGGAGCCCGGCGGCGGCCTGCTCGAGGGTCAGGGCTGACAGCTCGCTCATCAGGCGGTTTCCTCGAGGATCGCCCGGACGCGGACCGAGCCTTCTTCGACGTCGGCGGCGTTGGCGAGGATCTCCTCCCGCGGCGAGGCGGGCCGCGGCTCGTCGGGCCGGGTGACGTTGCGGTCGCTCTCGCTGGCCATGGCGGTGGGGGCGATGTCGGCCACGTCGAGCTCGCCGAGGCGCTGGATGTGGGTGAGGATGCTGCTGAGCTGTCCGGCGAAGCGCTCGAGCTCGGCATCGGTGAGTGAAAGGCGCGCCAGCCAGGCGACGTGGGCGGTTTGCGCGCGGTCGAGCTGCATGGAGAACTGCCCTCCGGCCAAGGTGCCGCCAGTATGCCCGAGCGGGTGCATGGCGTCAACCATACCCGCGTTCCCTGCCTGAGATCAGAGGTATGCCCTCCGACGCGCGTAGCCCCACCCATCCACCCTCGTCACGGTTCCCCCGTGGGCGTAGTCCGGGTAGTTCTGGTCCGGACGGTAGCAGAACACATCCTCGCCGAACCACCCACGCGGACCCGGCAGGACCAGCTCCCACGCGGCTGCGGGCGCGCCAGGCGACGGCTCGGCTGCCAGCTCCGGCCTGAAGTCGGGGTAGGAGCGCAGGCCACTGGTCGGCAGCTTGTCGAGGTAGTTCGGCACCAACTGGCGAAGCGACCCGGGCGGACGGTGTTCTCGCTTGCGGAAGCGCTCGATCGCCCCGATGACAGGCTCGGCCCGTAGCGCAACACCTGCCATCGCCGACATCCGCCGCGGCCAGGCGTTTTGCGCGAAGTAGGGAAGGAGCAGCAACAGCGGAAATGCGCACACGGCGACGTCGATGCCCAGGCCATCGCGGCTGTCTGGCCCGCCGCAGCGCAGTAGAGAGGCTCCGATCAGCGCCAGCACGACCAGGGCGATCGGCGCGCCCGCAGCGAGGGAGCGCAGTTGGTGGACCACCGGGATGGGTTCGCCGGTGGACAGCGCGTAGCGTGGTCCCACCAGCCCGACCGCGAAGGCAATCGCTCCTGAGACCAGGATGCCGATCCTCGCCGGGCGCTTGCTCTGGAGCACGATGGTCTTCCCACCTCGGCACCGTCGGCACCGCACACCCGAGGGGCGGGCTGGCGCCAACGGGTCGGCCCGTTTTCGCGGCGGCGGGTCAGAGGATCACATCCTCCCCAACCACCAGCACCACTCCGGCCAGTTGGCCGCCAACGGGGCGGACCGCGTCGCGGAAGCGCCTGTCGAAGGTCCAAAGAGGGATGCCCAGGTCGAGGGCCAGGGCCAGGTAGTAGCAGTCGTAACTGCCTACGCCGGCCAGTTGACGCACCAAGTCCCAGGCACGGGAACGATAGCGGGCCAGAGCCGAAGCCTCCTCGGCCACAGGCAGGCCTTGTGCGTCTTGATAAGCCTGTTCGATGTCCGCCAGACTCAGACCGTTCTGGTCGCGCTTCCGGCGGCAGATGTTCTGAAGCTCAGCCCAGTAGAGGTCCGGGACGAACGCCGCCAACTCGCCGCGCACGATCTTCTGGCAGACTGGCCTCGCAAGCGTGGTATTGGGCTCGTTGAAGAGGTAAGCACCGACGACGCTGACGTCGAGGACGATGCTGCCGCCAGGGGGCAGAGCCGAAGCAGCCATCGGCTAGTCCCCTCGCCTCAGCTCCATGCTATCGGTCGTCGGCGGCATGTTGGCCACCCGACCCTCGATGGCTTGTTCCAGCTCCCGGTACTCGTCTGTCCCAGGGCCGGGCCTGTAGCACACGCCGCGCCGGACGCGCACCTCTCCTTGCAGAACGGTCCGAAGCCAGTTCTCGCGGGCGCGAACCAAGCCATGCTCCCGACACCAACGCTCGATCTCCAGTATCGCGAGAGCGTTGGTCTCGGCGTTCGAATCCACCATGATCGGCTTCTCGACCGGCAGACCCAGCAGTTCGTCATCCCTTGGCGACACAATCGGCATCGTCGTCTCCACACCACACCCGCTACAGTCAACCCCAGTATCGTAGTCTGTGACGCACCACCGCGCAACGCGCACGCAACGCCCGCGCTCACCGATCCCGCGTCACCGTCGTCTTCACCTGCCCGGTCGCCTCCAGCTTCAGCGCCTCCGTGGCGCCGGGAATGCCCAGACCTTTCAGCGCCTCCTCAGTCTCCTTCATCCCCGGCTGGTCGGCCATCTTCATCTGCCACTTCAGCGCCATGTCGCTGTGGCTCCGCACCAGTGCGCCCTCCGCCGGGTCGAAGTGCGTCGTCTCCGTGCCGCTCAGCGTGCCCACGCTGCCCACCGTCCCGCCGCCCGGCAGGCCGCTCAGGTTCATGTGGATGGGCACCTCCATGCTCGTCACCACCTTGGCACAGTCGTGGCCGTCCACCGCCTCGAAGCCCTCCAGCGTCGACTTCGTGCGGAACGTCAGGCTCCCGCCGGCGGGCAGCGGCACCCTGCACTCGCGCGACCAGCTCTCGCCTACCGCGACCTCTTTGTCGGGGAACGCCATCGCCGAGAGGTGGCGCATGATGGAGGCGTAGTCGAACTGCAGCTCACGCGGCAGGCCGGGGATGGCGGTGGACTCCGCCGCTGACGCGCCCTGTACGTTGAGGATCTTGCCGGACGGGTCCATCGTCATCGTCATCGGCGGCGGCGCCGTGGGCAGCGCGCCCGAGAAAGGCGAACCGTCCTGCGTCACCGCCGAGGGCTCCATCGTCAGCCGCATCGTCACGTGGCTGCCGTCATTGCTCACGATCTCCTGGGTGTAGCCGGAGCTGGTGTTGACGTTGAGCGGCATCTGCTGCCCGCCCACGCTGATCCCGCCGTCCACCACGCTCTGCGATTTGTAGTGCATCACCTGCCCGGCCCGCCCGCCGTAGCGGAGGAGGACGCGGCCCGTCTGGTGCCACGGTCCCGGCGCGGGCGCCTCGCCGGCTACGCCGGCCTCAGCCTGCCCGGACGCCGGCGCGCCCGGTTGCGCCGCGGCACCGGGTGCGGCGCCTTGCGGCGCATCCGCCGTGCCGGTCTGCGGCAGGCCGGGCAGCGCACCCGCGGCCGGTTGTGGCAGCGCCGCCGCATCGGCGCCCAGCGCGGACACCGTGCGGCCCGCGGAGCGGCTGCTGACCAGCACACCCACGGCGACGCCGGTGCCCACCAGGCAGAAGATCAGCAGCACGCCCACCACCACCAGCGCGGCGGAGACCCACTTCGGCACGTTGCCGGAGGGCTGCGCCATGGGCTGCGCGGCCTGCCGGCTGTCGGCGCCGCAGGCGCCGCAGAACAGCGCGGCGGGCGGGAGCGGCTTGCCGCAGGCCGAGCAGAAGCGCTGGACTGGCGCCGCCTCGGCCACCAGCCCCTCGTGCACCGGCGCGAGATCGCGCCCGCAGCGCGGGCAGACCGGCGAGTCGGCCGCCACGCGCAGGCCACAGCCGGGGCACGGCACGCCCTCGCCCGGCTCGTCGGCCTCCACCCGGTAGCGCGTAGCGCCGAGCTGCAGGATGTCGCCGTGGTGGAGCGGCGCCTCGGTGATCCGGTGCCCGTTGACGAAGGTGCCGTAGAGACTGCCCGCGTCGCGCACGCGCACGCCGTCATCCGAAACCACCAGCAGCGCATGGTGCGGATCGGCGGTGGGATCGCCCGGCAATTCCAGTGCCTGCCCGGCGGAGGTGCCGACGCTGTGCTCACCCTCGTCCAGCTCGACCCACTGCCCCGCTGACGGGCCGCTCTCCGCGATCAGGTTGATGCGCATCTCGGCCTCCCGGCCACAGAGGGTGTCTGGGTACACAGCTCCGGCCCCCTCTCCCGGGGGGAGAGGGGGCCAGATCCAGACCGGCCAGCGTCGCCGGCCGCCCTCTCACGCAGTATTCCCCACTTTGCTCCGTCTTCCGCCGTCGGGTTTGACGAATCGACAGCAGCCCCGCCCTGAACCCTTCACGCGCACAGGGAATCGGCCGTGTCGAGCCAATCCCACGCGCATGAGCCTCCGCATCGACACCGCCTTCGACGGCGGCAACCTCGGCACCGTCCGCGAGGTGACCGCTGGCCGCGTCGTCGCGGCGATCCATCGCGACCACGACGAGTTGGACCACTGCAGCCAAGCCACCTGGTACTACGCCCGATTCGACGGCTGCAAGGCACGGCCTTTCGAGGTGGTGCTCACCGATCTGGGCGGCGTGTACAACGGCCGGCCCGGCCACAGCATCGACGAACGCGACGCCGCCCGCGTGAGCGACGACGGGGTCCACTGGCGGACCGTCTATCCGGTCTTCGACCGCGACGCCTGCACGTGGACCATCCCGGTCGATCCCGTCGGCGACTCGGTCTGGGTGGCGCACCTCGAGCCCTGCGTCGACGCCGACCTGCGGCGCCTCCACGCGGAGCTGGCGCCGGCATTCCGCACCGCGAGCCTCGGCCCCACGGTGGAGGGCCGGCCGCTCCCGTTCTGGACCCTCGGCGACGACTCCGCGCCGCACGCGGTGTGGCTGATGGCCCGGCAGCACGCCTGGGAGACGCACACCAACTGGTGCCTGGAGGGCGCCCTGCGCTGGCTGGCGTCGCCTGCGGCGGAGGCGCTGCGAAGGCGCTGTGTGTTCAAGATCCTCCCGCTGATGGACCCCGACGGCGTGGTGCACGGCAAGACGCGCTTCAACACCCACGGCTACGACCTGAATCGGCACTGGAACGCCACCGACCCGGCTGATCCCGACCTCCGCCGGCTCCGGCCGGAGATCTGCGCGGCGAAGGGCGCGGTGACCGACTGGCTCGCGGTGGGCCGGCCCATCGACCTGTTCATCAACCTTCACGACACGCAGCTCGACTACCTCGACGCGCCGGCCGGGTGCGACGGCCCGCTGCTGCTGGGCTTCCACAAGCACCTCTGCGCGGCCGGTTTCAGCGGGCCGTATCGGCGCGGCGACGGTGGGCATCCGGGGGTGATCCAGACTGCAATGTGGGAGGAGTTGGGCGTGGTCGGCTGCCTGATCGAGCTGGGCACGGCGTGCCTGCCGACCTACGGGCGGCACCCCACCAGCACGGACCGGGTGCGGTTCGGCGCGGACCTGGCGCGCGCGCTCGACCAGCTCATCGGTCGCTGAGCCCGGCGCCTTCGCCTTCGAGGTGGTTCCGCCGCCAGGCCCGCAGCTCGGCCACGTCGTGCGGCGCGAGGGCGTCCATCGGCCGGTCCTCGATGGCGCCGTGCAGCGCGAGGAGCGTGCGCAGGGCGTTGCACCCCGGGTGCTGCACGCGCAGCCGCAGCCAGGCCTCCCTGGCGCCCACGTCCACCAGCCGCTCGAGGCTGTCGATGCCTACGGTCACGAGCTGCGTGCCCAGCTCGAAGCCGATGTTCGGCACGCCCTGGAACCTCAGATCGCGTCGCATACGCAGGTCACCTTCCCGCTTCGCGCAACTGACACGCCACATCCACCGGCACCAGACGGCGCCTTCGTGCCGCGGCTCCGGGCTCCTGCGCCGCTTGCTGCACGCAGGTGCCCGTTGACGGCTTGAGGACCCCCGGATAGACTCGCTGCCGTGGCGCGGCCACGCCCTGGAGACCGCCCGATGCCCACCGGCCTGCCGCTGACATCGCGCCTGTTCCCCGTGGACCGGTACCCCGACGATCAGGCGCTCGCTGCGGCGCTGGGCAAGGAAGGCGTCGGTCTCACCCCGTTCGAGGCACGCCGCATCGCCACGCTCCTGGAACGCAATCCCACCCTCACCGAGCTGCACATCTTCAACGCCGAGTGGTCCGAGCACTGCAGCTACAAGTCCAGCCGCGCCACGCTGAAGGAGTTTCTCCCCACCGAGGGGCCGACCGTGATCCAGGGGCCGCAAGAGGACGCCGGCATCCTGCTCCTCTGTGAGACCGCCGACGGCGACCGGTGGGGCATCGTGATCGCCCACGAGAGCCACAACCACCCCAGCCAGGTGCTGCCCACCGAGGGCGCCGCCACCGGCATCGGCGGCATCGTCCGCGACGTGGACTGCATGGGCGCGCACGTCATCGCCGCCGCCGACCCGCTCCGCTTCGGCGACCCGCGCGGCGAGCAGGCCGACCGCACCCGCTGGATCGTCGCGGGCGTGGTGGACGGCATCTGGCAGTACAGCAACGCCCTCGGCGTGCCCAACCTCGGCGGCGACGTGGCCTTCGACGCGGGCTACGACGACAACTGCCTGGTCAACGTGGTGGCGCTGGGCATCCTGCGGGAGAGTGAGATCATCCACTCGGCTGCGCCGGCGCGGGCCGCGCGCGAGCACTACGACCTGATCCTGGTGGGCAAGCCCACCGACGACAGCGGCTTCGGCGGCGCGGCCTTCGCCTCCGTCACGCTCGACGAGGAGGACCAGGCGTTCAACCGTGGCGCCGTGCAGGTGCCCGATCCCTTCCTCAAGAACGTGCTGCTGATGCATAAGGCCAACGAGGCGGTGCGCGAGGCGGCGCGCGAGGCCGGCGCGGTGGTGGGGATGAAGGACCTCGGCGCCGCGGGCATCGCGTGCTGCTCGAGCGAGCTGTGTGCTTCGGGCGGGTTCGGCGCCGAGGTGCGGCTCGACGACGTGCACGTCTCGCTCGACGGGCTCTTGTCCGAAGTGATCGCCGTGGCCGAGACGCAGGAGCGCTACCTGTGGGCCGTGCCGCGCTGGTTCACACCCACGGTGCTGCGGATCTACAACGAGGACTGGGAGCTGCCCGAGATCTACGAAGGCGCGCGAGCGAGCGTGATCGGCGATGTGCTCACCGAGCCACGCTACGTGGTGACCCACCACGGCGAGACCGTCTGCGACGCGAGCATCGAGGATGTCACCGCCGGGATCGCCTACGACCGCGAGGCGCGGCGGCGGGAGTGGACCGAGGCGGAGCCTGAGCTGCGCGACCCGGACGACTACGGCGCGGCGCTCCTGCGCTTGCTCGCCAGCCCGGGCATCGCCTCGCGCGAGCCGCTCTACCGCTTCTACGACACCGAGGTGCAGGGCCACGCCGTGCTGCGCTCGGGCGAAGCCGACGCGGGGGTCCTGGCGCCGCTGCCGGGCGAGCCGTGGGGCGTAGCGCTGAGCGTGGACGGCAACCCGCGCTACGGGCGGATCGACCCGTACGCCGGCGGGACCAACGCGGTGGCCGAGGCGATGCGCAACGTGGCCGCCGTGGGCGCGACGCCGGTCGGCATGACCGACTGCCTCAACTTCGGCAATCCCGAGGTGCCCGAGGCGTTCTGGGAGTTCCGCGAGGCGGTGCGCGGGCTGGGCGACGCGGCGCGCGGGTTGTGGCTGCGCGACTACCCCGGCCGGCCGACGCCCTTCGTCTCGGGCAATGTCAGCCTCTACAACCAGAGCGCGGCGGGTAACGCGGTGGCGCCGAGCCCCATCGTCGCCTGCCTGGGCGTGATTGACGACTACAGCCGCTGCGTCACGCTGCAGCTCAAGACGCCCGGACACCTGCTGGTCCTGGCCGGCGCCCGGCGCGACGAGTTGGGCGGCTCGGCGTGGTACGAAGTGGAGCTGGGCGTCCACGGGGCGAACGTGCCGCGGGTGGACGCGGAGGTCGAGCGCGGTCTGATCCACGGCACCATCGACGCGGTCGCCGGCGGGCAGGTGCGGAGCTGCCACGACATCAGCAACGGCGGGCTGCTGGTCACGCTGGCCGAGATGTGCATGGGTGGCTGGGGGCAGGGCACCTGCGGGGCGAAGGTCGACCTGGACCGGGTGGCCTTCGCCGGCGAGCCGGTGGAGCCGGCGCGGGAGCGGCTGGCCAAGCTGTTCGGCGAGACCGGCGGGTTCGTGCTGGAGGTGGAGCCGGCGTACGTCGAGGATGTCCTGGCGGTGTACCGAGAGCGCGGCGCGGCGGCGATGGTGATCGGTGAAGTGACTGCCGAGGCGAGTCTGGAGGTGACGGCCGGCGCGAAGCCGCTCCTGGCGGTGCCGCTGGAGGCGATGCAGCGCGCCTGGGGGGGTGGGCTGAGCGAGGCGCTACAGTAGCCGGTCGGCCTCGTGGCTCGCCGCGCTGACGAGGGTGGCCTGGTCGGCGAACTGCGCGGGCCGGCGGAGCGCGCTGCGGACGCTGCGGGCGCCGGTGGGGATGAGGATGGCCTGGCCCGGCCGGAGGCCGGCCGAGGAGAGATGGTTGACCTTTTGGAGCATCCAGACCAGGGTGCGTTTGTCGGCCCGCCCGCACTCGGTGAGGCGGCTGAGGGCCCACAGGGTGTCGCCCGGCTGGACGATGTGGCGGATGGCGGTGAGCGGGGGCGCGGAGCGCTCCACCGAGCCCGCGCCGCACCAGGCGCAGCCCAGCACCACGAGGGCCAGGACCCAGCGCATCTTCCCCAGGTTCGTTCGCCGCATGGCCGTCCTCCGGCACCGGCAGGCGCCGATGCAAACATATCCGGCATGACGCAGAACGGCGGGCCGTTGGTGGTGGCGGTGGTGCAGTTCCCGGGGAGCAACTGCGAGGCGGAAACCGCCCAAGCGCTCCGGGCGGCCGGCTGCCGGGCCGAGATTTTCCGGTGGAACCGCGAGCCGCGCGAGCTGGACGTCTTCGAGGCCTTCGTGGTGGGAGGCGGGTTCAGCTACCAGGACCGTGTCCGCGCCGGCGTGATCGCCGCCCACGAGCCCATCGTCGGGCGGCTGGTCGGGCTGGCCGGGGAGGGCCGGCCGGTGCTGGGGATCTGCAACGGTGCGCAGGTGCTGGTGGAGGCCGGGATGGTGCCGGGCCTGGCCGGCGGCGCGGTGGAGGTTGCCCTGGCGCCCAACCGCATGACGCGCGATGGCGTGGTGGTGCGGCGCGACTACTTCTGCATCTGGACGCACCTGCGCCTCGGCTGCGCCCCGGAGCGCTGCGTCTTCACCCGCGCCTTCGAGCGCGAGGCGGTGGCGGCGCTGCCCATCGCCCACGGCGAAGGCCGCTTCCTCAGCCGCGAGCCGGGGCTGATGGAGGAGCTTGCAGCAGGCGGACAGGTGGTGTGGCAGTACTGCGACCCGGACGGGAGCGTGCGGGACGAGTTTCCTACCAACCCGAACGGCTCGACGCTCGCCATCGCGGGGATGAGCAACCCGGAGGGCAACGTGCTGGCGCTGATGCCGCATCCCGAGCGCGCCTCGTGGCTGCGGCAGGTGCCGCAGGACCTGCCGGGACGCTACGGGGCCGAGCGGCGTGCGGCGCAGGGCGACGTGCGGCGGCTGGAGAGCGCCGGGCCGGGGCGGAAACTGTTCGAGTCGCTGGCCCACGCGCTGCAGCCGGTGGGCTGAGCGATGCCGCTCCCGCCGCCACCCGACGGGGTACGAGCCGCGGTGCCCGAGGACTTCCACACCGGGCCGTGCGCCTGGCCGCGCGTGCGCATCGGCCTGGTCGGGCTGCTCTTGGCAGGGCTGAGCTGGGCGGCGCTGCAGCGCTGGGGCAGCTCCACGGTGGGCCTGGCGGCGGTGGCGACCGCGTTCAGCGGCTGGCTGGCGGCGATCGTGGCGCAGTGGATCAACCTGCGGCGCGATGAGCCGGTGGTCCTGACGCTGGCCGAGGTGTCGGCCGAGGAGACCGAGTGCGGCGCCGTGGCGCTGTGGCGGTTCGAGCAGCCGGTACCACCAGCGCACGAGCGCCGAGAGATGGCCTCCGGCTGGGCGCTCACCGCCCGCGGCGGCGACCGGGTGCTGGCGCGCGTGCGCGAGACCGGGTTCGGCACGCTCACCCTGGTGGTGGGCACGCCCACGGTGGAGGGCTGGCGGCTCCCGCCGCCGCAGTCGGCGTGGCCGCCCGCGGCGCAGCTCTACGCGCTGTTGGCGGTGCTGGCGCTGTTGGCCGTGGGCGCTCTGGCACTGGCGCCCTGCGAGGCGCTGTGGGGCAGCGTCACCGAGGCGCGGCAGCGGCGCTGGGTGACCGGGTTGGGGCAGGAGCCCTGGCACGTCACGGTGCGGGCGGTGTGCCGCGGCGACGAGCTGGAGCGGAGCTACGAGTTGAGCCACGCCGAGCTGCTCGAGCTGCTGCCCGAGGCCGGCCGCCGCGCCCTGGCGGCGCCCGGCGCGCTCAGCGGCGAGGAGCGGCAGAGCCTGTGGGAGCAGTACCTGCCCATCGGCGCGCGGGTGGTGCTGCGGCACACGCATCTGGGACGGTGGGATACGGTGGTCTACGTCGGCCCCTGACCGGCCGGGCGCACGGAGCAGTCACATGGACCTGTCAATCGAGCTGCTGGTCTCCCTCAAGATCCCCGACGTGACCGCCATCACTGCGCGGCGCACGTTGCAGCGGCGCATGGGCTACGCGGAGGTGCTCGCCGAGCTGACCCGTGCCGACTGGTGGCGAATCGGCGTGGTGGCCGCTGATCAGGCCGCGGCGCGGGCCCTGGGCCGTGAGCTGGCGGAGGAGACCAATTGCTTCGTCAACCCGAACAAGCACGTCTGCCGGGTGGTCACTGCGGTGGATCTGCCGCCGGCCGGGCCCGGGCAGAGCCTGCTCGGGGTCCTGACCGGCTTCGTCGGCGAGGCCACCGGCGACATGACCGCGGCCGCGCTCCGCGGGCGTCTCGGCTACGGCGACCGCGTGACGGCGGTCGAGCGCGGGACGCTGTGGACCTTCCGTCTCAACGAGCCCGATGCCGATCGTGCGCGAGCCCTGGTGGAGGAGATCACCATCTCCCGCGGGCGCGAGAGCGGCCTGCTGGTCAACCCGCACTCGATGTGGTGGCGGTGGGCGGAGACGGTTGCCGACGCATCGGTCGGTTAGGGGCACGAGTGGACTCTGCTGCCCGCCGCGGACGTTGACGAACTGCGGCGAGCGGGGTTAGGATGCGTCCGGTCCGACGGGCGCAGCGGAGGAACGCGATGGCGACGCAGCCCTTGCTGCCAGCGCACGACGAGTTGGTCATCCAACCCAACGTCTACTACACGGTGGACGAGGCCGCCCATCTGCTGCGGGTCAGCCGGGCAGCCGTCCTGAGGCTGGTGCGCACGGGCCGGCTGGCGGGAGTGTCCATTGGTCGTCGGCGCCGGATTCTCGGCGCCGCCCTCCTCCGGTTGACGCCGGCGCCCGAGCCATCGGCGGTCGAGGAGTCCTCATTCTGGCGCGAGGCGAGCCGGCTCAGTCTGAGCGAGTTGTGGGACAACGATGCGGACGCGGTCTATGACAGTCTTTGACCGCGGTGACGTCGTGCTGGTCGAGGTCAAGTTCACTGGCAGCACCGGCAGCAAGCGCCGACCCGCGGTCGTCGTCAGTTCGCGAGCCTTCAATGCGGCAGGCACCAAGGTTGTGGTTCTAGCACTCACCGGCAACATCACGCCTCCGCTGCGTCCCGGAGACACCATTCTGGTGGACTGGGAGGCTGCCGGCCTGGTCAAGCCGTCAGCGGCGCGGGGTACCATCGTCACCGTCGACGTGGCGGAAGTCGGGAAGCATCTAGGGTCGCTCACCGTCAGCGACCTATCCGGCATCGACCGCGGGCTGGCGACCGTCCTTGGCGTCGGAACCCCGTCCGGCGATGCCTGAACCGGATCGAGCTGATTCTGATGCCGCACTTGCTGGACCTGCACGACGACTCCATCTACGACCTGCGCACTCGCGCCGAGGGGCCGGCCGGCAGCCTGCCGTTCTCTCCCGAGCAGCTCCGCGGCGAGCCGAGCGGCAACCTCTTCGGCTGGACACAGAACGTGGGGATGGGCTGGAAGCCCGATCATCTCGGCCGCCCGGAAGTGCTGATCCTGAGCACCCACGGCGGGCTGCGCGGGCCGGACGGCGAGCCGATCGCCCTGGGCTACCACACCGGGCACTTCGAGGTCGGCCTGCTGGTCGAGGCCGCCGCCCGCGAGGTCACCGCACGGGGCGGGATGCCGTTCGCTGGCGCGTGCAGCGACCCGTGCGACGGGCGCAGTCAGGGCACCGCGGCGATGTTCGACTCGCTGGCCTACCGCAACGACGCGGCGATGGTCTTCGGCCGGCTGATCCGCTCGCTTCCGACCCGGACCGGCGTGATCGGCGTGGCCACCTGCGATAAGGGCCTCCCGGCGATGATGATGGCCCTCGCGCGGGCGCGCGAACTGCCGGTGGTGCTGGTCCCCGGCGGCGTGACGCTGCCGGCCGAGGGCGCCGAGGACCTGGGCAAGGTGCAGACCATCGGCGCGCGCTATGCGCAGGGCGAGATCACCCTCGAGGAGGCCGCGCGGGAGGGCTGCCGCTCGTGCGGCTCGCCCGGCGGCGGGTGCCAGTTCCTCGGCACGGCCGCCAGCTCGCAGGTGGTCGCCGAGGCGCTGGGCCTGGCGCTGACCCACGCTGCGCTGATGCCGTCCGGCTCGGACGTGTGGCGCGAAGGGGCGCGCCAGGCGGCCAGGGCGGTGCTCCGGCAGCGCACGATGGGACTGACGTCCGCCGACATCGTCACCGGCGCGTCGATCCGCAACGCGATGGTCGTGCACGCCGCTTTCGGCGGAAGCACCAACCTGCTGCTCCACCTGCCGGCGATCGCCTTCAGCGCCGGTCTGCGGCGGCCGGGCGTGGACGACTGGCGCGACGCGAGCCGGCATACACCGCGGCTGGTGGACGTGCTGCCGAACGGGCCGATCGGCCATCCCACGGTGCAGGTGTTCCTGGCCGGCGGGGTGCCCGAGGTGATGCTGCACCTCCGCGCGCTCGGCCTGCTGCAGCTCGACGTGCTCACCGCGTGCGGCGAGACGCTGGGCCACGTGCTCGAATGGTGGGAGGGCAGCGAGCGGCGGGCGCGATTCCGCGAAGTCCTCCGCGCGCGGGACGGCGTGGACCCGGACGTGGTGATCCTCGCGCCCGAGCGCGCG
>JACPDV010000391.1 GCA_016183835.1 Armatimonadota bacterium | reverse complement strand
GTCGGTGTGGTCGTTCACCGCGATCACGTCCACCAGCTTCTGCACCTGCTTGCAGGTCTGCGCCAGGACGGTCTCGTCCTCGGCCTCCACGACGATGGTCATGCGCGAGATGGCCCGCTCGTTGGTGGTGCTGACGGCCAGGGAGTCGATGTTGTAGCCCCGGCGGGCGAACAGGCCGGCCACGCGCGTGAGCACGCCGGGCCGGTTCTCGACCAGCACTGAGATGGTGTGCAGGCGCTCGACGGGATTCCCACTGCGTCCATTGGCTGTGCTCATGCGTCCACTCCTATGGGCTCGAGCAGCGGCTCGCCGGTGTTTCCGCCGGCGGGCACCATCGGCCACACGTTCTCTTCCTCGTGCACGATGCAGTCGAGGAACGCCGGGCCGTCGGACTCGTTCAACCAGGTCATCGCCTCGCGCACGTCCTCGGCCTGCGCCACGCGCCGCGCCTGGATGCCGTAGGCCTCGCACAGCTTGACGAAGTCGGGCGAGACCACCGGCCCGCTCCCGGGCGTGGTGTAGAGCTGCGTTGCGGAGTAATTGCCGTGGAAGAACAGCTCCTGCCATTGGCGCACCATGCCGAGGTAGCCGTTGTTGACCATCAGGATCTTCACCGGCACGCGCTCGATGGCCGCGACCGCCAGCTCCTGCACGTTCATCTGGAAGCTGCCGTCGCCGGTGACCAGCCAGACTCGATGGCGGCCACTGCCAGCTCCTGGATGTTCATCTGGAAGCTGCCATCGCCGGTGACCAGCCAGACGTCGCGCTCGGGGCAGGCGAACCAAGCGCCGATGGCCGCCGGCAGCCCGAAGCCCATCGTGCCCAGCCCGCCCGAGGGCAGCCACAGCCGCGCGGCCCTCGGGTGGTAGAACTGCGCCGCCCACATCTGGTGCTGCCCCACGTCCGTGGCCACGATGGCCTCGCCGCCAGTCAACTGGTCGAGCATCTCCAGCAGGTGCTGCGGCCGCAGGTCGCCGCGCTCGTTGACCTGGTGCGGAACCAGCGGGAGCTCGTCGCGCCAGGCCTGCACCTGCGCCAGCCACTCGCCGCTGTCCCGCCGGCGGAGGCGCGGGAGCAGCGCGCGGAGGGCCTGTTTCACATCGGCCTCCACCGCCGCCTGCGCGAACCGGTTCTTGCCCAGCTCGGCCGGGTCGATGTCGATGTGCACCACCTTGGCGGTGGGGTTGAAGGTCTCCAGCTTGCCCGTCACCCGGTCGTCGAACCGCGCGCCGCAGACGATCATCAGGTCGCAGCGGGTGATGGCGTAGTTGGCGTAGGCGGCGCCGTGCATGCCGAGCATGCCGAAGGCCAGCGGGTGGTCCTCGGGGAAGGCGCTCTTGCCCATCAGGGTCCAGGTGACCGGGATTCCTGCCGCCTCGGCGAGGGCCACCAGCTCGTCGCGCGCGCCACAGTTCACGGCGCCGCCGCCGACGTAGAGACAGGGGCGCTCGGCGGCGTTGATCAGCTCGGCGGCGGCGGCCACCTGCCGGGGATCGGGGTCGGACGTCGAGCGGCACGGTGCACGGCAGGCTCTGGATGTCCTTCGGAATGTCCACCAGCACCGGGCCGGGCCGCCCGCTGCGGGCAATATGGAAGGCCTCGTGGATCACGTGCGGGAGCTCTTCGCTGTGGCGCACGAGGTAGTTGTGCTTCACCACCGGCAGGGTGATTCCGGTGGCGTCGGCCTCCTGGAAGCTGTCCTTGCCGATCAGGGCGCGCGCCACCTGCCCGGTGATGCAGACGATGGGGATGCTGTCCATGTAGGCATCGGCAATGCCGGTGACCAGATTGGTGGCGCCGGGCCCGGAGGTGGCCATCGCCACGCCCACCTTGCCGCTGGCGCGGGCATAGCCGCCGGCCATGAAGGCGGCGCCCTGCTCGTGGCGGACGAGAATGTGCCGGATGGCAAAGCGCGGGAGAGCGTCGTACAGCGGGATGACCGCGCCGCCGGGATAGCCGAAGATGGTGTCCACACCTTCGCCACGCAGGCATTCCAGCACGGCCTCTGCACCTGTCATCGCTGTCTCCTCAAAAACACAAAAACCCCTCGCCCCAAGGGGCGAGAGGTCCCGCGGTACCACCCTTGTCGAAAGCCGCGTGCGTGCCTCCGACCCATCGGGTCGTCACGGCTTCCACTCTCGGGCGCGGTAACGAGCGCCACACGGCCCGGCCTCAAGCTTCGACCGGGCGGCTCGGGAGCGACCTTCGGCGGTGGACGATGCCGGCCTCGCACCAGATGGCCGGCTCTCTGAATCGCCCGGAGCGCCTACTCCTCTCCGTCGACGCCTTTCCTATCTGTCGGCAGTATATTCCCGGGCTTGAGGTGTGTCAATCGGCTGCGGGACGGCCTCCCACGCTGAACGTCGCCACCCGGATCAGCCCGTCGGCGCTCCCCGCATCCGTCACCACCAATCTCACGAACCGGGCCGAGACCGGGTCGACCGGCATGTCCGCCCAGGCGAAGCCGTTCGGGTTCAGCACCGCGGCGGGCTCGAACTGCTCCCCGTCCAGGCTCACTCGCAGCTCGGCGCGGAGGGTGTTGACCCGCCCCGCGCGCACCAGCCCGGCGTTCTCCAGGCCGAACCGGTCGACCGTGAACTCGCCGCCCAGGTCGACCGTCAGCGTGCTCCCGGCGGGCGCCTCCCAGAGCGTGCGCACGTTGCGGTCCACGGCCCACGCGGCGCGGCTGTCCGGCTGCGTGGCGCTCGCGACTGCCGGCCGGCCCGTGGTCAGCGAGACTTCGTCGTGGAGATGCACCTGCTCCGGCCGCCACGTCAGCGGGTGGTTCCAGAACGGCTGCTGGATGGTCTTGGCGTACACGTGCAGCGGTCCGCGGAAGCCGTCGCCCACCTCCAGCCAGTTGTGCACGCCGCCCCCGCTCCCCGTGCCGAAGTAGCCGAGCAGGTGGATGTCCTCGCCGGCGTCCGCCTGCACGTCCACCTCGCGGCCGACGTCGTGCATCGTCATCCAGAATTCGGCGTCCATGCAGCCGCGCCCGCGGTCCCGGCGGAAGTGGAAGTGACGGTTCGGCAGGAACCCCACCAGCCCCCACGCCCGCTCGCCGCTGCAGTCGCCGAAGGTGAAGTCGGTGCAGTGGGTCTGCCGGTAGTCGGCGATGCCCTTCACCGCCGCCTCGCTCCGCACCGCGGCGAACCGGCCGGCCTCGGACCACGGCCCGTGGCTGAACGCCAGCCGCTCCAGCCGCCCGCCGCGCGAGCCGCCGCCCACGGTGATCCCGGTCCGCAGCGCCGTGGCCCACACACCCACCACCACGTGCCCGTCGCAGCGACGGCTGGCCAGGTCGATGCCGTACACCGCGTTGACCAGCATCAGGTCGGCGAGCCACACGCCGGCCCCGTCGCCGCGGATGGTGAACGGATACTCCCGCAGCCCGGCGGCGTCCAGGGGCTGGTCCGGGTAGACGATCTCCAGCCCGCGCACACCGGCATGGTCTTCGAGCGTGAGGAACGCCGGGTCGCTCTCCGGGTGCGCGGAGCCCGCGCCGCACTCCACCGCCAGGGCGCAGGTCTCACGGTACTCCCGGATCTTGCCGCGGCCCAGCGGCCCGCGCAGCTCCACGCCGCGGGGGATCGTGAGCGGCCGGGTGACGCGGTACTCGCCCTGGCGCAGGTAGACGGTCCCGCCGCCGCGGGCCGCGGCGGCCTGCAGCGCCGCCTCGATGGCTGCCGTGTCGTCGGCCACGCCGTCACCCGCGGCGCCGAAGGGCGGTTGCGTCACATCGAACAGCGAGCCGCCGCCGGTCTTGGCCGGCGACGGCACGCGGGCAAAGGTGTAGTGCCGGGCCGCGGCCTCGGGCACGCGGTCGAGATCGGCGTAGTGGAGGCCGTAGTACCACGGGTCCCAGCCGGCCTCTTCGCGCGCGCCGTGGCAGTCGGCCACCACGCCGCCGAAGCCGAACACCGGGTGCGGGTTCTGCTCGGCGTTCTTGCGGATCAGGACCGGCAGCTTCGCCCCGGGGCAGTCGTAGCCGTGGATCACCAGCCCGTCGAGGCGGCCCAGCTCGAGCCCGACCAGGTGGTCGCGGACGTAGTCCTCAACGGCGGCGGCTCCGGCCCGGTCGAGCGGCGCGCCAAGGCGGCGCGAGGCGGCGCGCCACAGGCCCGGATCGAAGTGGACGTCGTGCAGCCAGGAGAACTCGGTGCTGTGAGGCAGCACGAGTCCGCGGCGGAGCACGGTGCCGTAGAGGCCCTCAATCACCGAGGCGTTGACAGCGGCCAGCTCCACGGCGGTGTAGGCGTTGAGAAAGGTCACGTCGCGGAGCGTCAGGCTGCCGCCGCCGACGGCCGCGGGATACGGCTGGATCTCGCCGGGGCGCTGCTCGGGCCAGCCGATGCTGAGCCCGATGACGCTCGCCTCGGCGCCGGGCGGCGCCTCGATCAGCGGCGGCCCGCTGTCGCGTCCGCGGCCACCGTAGGCGAGGAGCAACGTGCCGCCGTTCAACCCGCCTTCGTCCGGCGGGCGCCAGTCGCCGAGGAGGGTCACGCCGTAGCCGAGCTTCAGACTGCCGTCGAGCCGGTAGCGCCCGGCGGGCAGGTAGACCACGCCGCCCTCGGCGGCGGCGACGCGATCCACCGCCTGCTGGAGGGCAGCGGTGGCGTCCTTCCGGCCGGTGGTGTCGGCCTCGACCTCGGCGGAGGCGACCACGGTGCCCCAGCGCGTGTTGAGCAGGACCGGCTGCAGGCCGCGCGCGAGGTGGGCACGCTCGACGGCGGGCGCCGCGTGGAGGGCGGCGGCGAGGGCGAGCAGGAAGAGCAGTCGGATCGTCACGGACGCCTCACTTACCCGGCCTCAGCACCACCTTGAGCAGGTCCTCCGGCACCGGTGTGCAGAGCTCGAAGGCCGCCTGCCCGTCCGTCAACGGGAAGGTGCGCATCCACCGCCGGAGGTCTACCGTGCCACTCTCGATGAGCTGCTTGGCGCGCACGAAGTCCGCCTCGGTGAAGCCGTACGTCGCCTGCAACCGCAGCTCACGCCGCACCACCTGGCGGAAGTTGAGCCGGGTCTCCGCCTCGTTGTGGCCGAGCAGGATGATGGTCCCGCCGAGCTGGGTGAGCTCGACCGCCATGTCGCGCGCGGCGCCGGCACCCACCGCATCGATGCTCAGCTCCACGCCGCCGTCCGCCGCGAGCCGCGACACGGCGCCGTCGGCCGGGTCGACTGCCGCGTCGGCGCCCAGGGCGAGGGCGATGTCCCGCCGCCCGGCGGACGGCTCGATCACCGTGATCGGTCCGTAGCCCAACCGCTTGGCGACGACGAGGATCAGGCTGCCGAGCGTGCCGCCGCCGAACAACGCCAGTGAGCCGAGCGGGAGCGGCGGGACCAGGGTGAAGAGGTGCACGGCGCAGGCGAGCGGCTCGATCAAGCAGGCGGCCTCGTCGGGCGCGGAGTCGGCGAGAGGGAAGAGATTGCGCCGCGGGAGGAGCGTCCGCTCGGCGAAGGCGCCGGGCACGTCGTCCATCCCGAGGAGGCGCTTGTGGGGGCAGTGGTTGGGCCGGCCAGCGCGGCAGGCGGGGCAGACGCCGCAGACCGCGAGCGGGTTGACCGCCACGCGGGTGCCCGCCGGGAGCCCGGGCGTGCCGGGCGCCACGACCCGGCCGACGCACTCGTGGCCGAGCACGAGCCCGGGCTGCCGGCGCGGCTCCTCGCCACGGAAGCCGTGCACGTCGCTGCCGCAGATGCCGCAGGCGTCTACCGCCAGGATCACCTCGCCGTCAGCCGGCTCGGGCTCCGGCCGGTCGCAGAGCTCCACGCGTCCCACCGCGGTCAAGACCAAGGCCTGCATCGGGCACCTCCCGGTTGACCACAGCCCGCCGCTGTGGTACCGTTCGCACTTGTGTGGCTTCCCCAAGGAAGCGCCTCCCCGTCCCGGGGAAGGAGGGCTGAGCCATTCCTACCGGCACCGTCAAGTGGTACGACCTCGAAAAGGGGTACGGCTTCGTCTACCAGGATAACGCGAACCGCGACGTCTTCCTGCACAGCGCCGACATTCAGGAGCCCGATCCCAAGTACCTGTGGGAAGGACACCGCGTGTCGTTCGAAGTCGAAGAGAGCGAGCGCGGCCCGCGCGCCATCGAAGTGAAGGTCATCACCGGCACCGAGAAGGTCCTCGTCGACGAAGAGGACTGACGCTCGCCTACGAATCCCGCATCTGCTCCTGCCGCTCGGCGGAGACCAGCTTGTAGCCCACCCCGGGCACCGTGAGGATCAGGCGCGGGTTGCTCGGCTCCCGCTCCACCTTCAGTCGCAGCCGCCGGATGTGCACGTCCAGCGTGCGGCTGTCGAGGTAGAGGCTCTCGCCCCACACCCGCTCGAGCAGCGTGTCGCGCTCCAGCACCCGCCCCGCATTGGCCGCCAGCACCAGCAGCAGGTCGAACTCCTTGGGCGTGAGCTGCACCATGCGCCCCTCGACGGTGACCTCGCGCGCGCCTTCGTCGATGATGATGGCGCCCACGTTGATCGGCCCTTCGCGGTGCTCGCCGCCACTGTAGACCGACGTGCGTCGGAGGTGCGCCCGGACGCGTGCGAGCAGCTCTCGCGGCGAGAACGGCTTGGGCACGTAGTCGTCGGCGCC
>JACPDV010000390.1 GCA_016183835.1 Armatimonadota bacterium | reverse complement strand
CGTAACTGTCGCAGCCGGGGAGCATGATGTCGAGGAGCACGAGGGCGGGCTGGCGCTCGCGGGCGGCGGCGACACCGGCGGGCCCGGCGTCGGCCGCTGACACCTGGTAGCCGGCACGGCTCAGGTACATCCCGAGCAACTCGCGGACCGCGGGGTCGTCGTCGACCACGAGGATGCTGTTCAAAACCGTCTCCGGCCGCCGGCCGGGCGCGGACCGCCCACCGATGGTGCCCGGCCGCCGGGCGCCAGATTACGACGGAAAACGGAAGAAACGCGGAAGACGCCCTCACCCCCGCCGGTAGCCTTCCGGCAAGCCAGCGAAGTCCACGCTCGGCGCCGGATCTTGGTGCAGCAGCTCGTCGTCCGCATCGGCGAAGCCGCGCGGCGGATCGAACTCCCGCCACCCGTCCCCGTCCAGCGCACGCTCGTACCCCTCGGCCCGGAAGTACCCGACCAGCCGCTCTCGCATCGCCCGGCAGGCCGTGCGGCAGAGCGGGTTGCTCGCCCGATTGCGCGTCTCCTGGGGGTCGTGGGCGCGGTCGAACAGGTACTCCCGGCGGTCAGGCACCGAGTAGATATACTTCCACTCCCGCGTGGTCGCCGCATATGTCGCCAGGCCGTCGTGCTGGTGCTGGCCGTAGACGATGTCGCGCCCACTTCGCCCCGCCGCCAGCTCGCGGAGGTCCACGCCGGGCAAGTCGCCCGCCGGCGGGGCACACTCGGCCGCCGCGCAGAACGTGGGCGCGAGGTCGAGCAGCGTGGCCGGCGCGTCGCACCGCCCGCCCGCCGCGAGCTGCCCGGGCCAACTCGCCAGGAGCGGGATCCGCGCGGCCGTGTCGAGGAAGCTGCGCTTGCCGAAGCAGTCGTAGTCGCCGAGGTGCTCGCCGTGATCGGAGGTCAGCACCACCAGCGTGTTGTCCAGCTCGCCGGCCGCCTCCAGCGCATCGAGCACCCGGCCGACGTGGCGGTCGATCAGCGAGACGCAACCGAAGTAGGCGGCGCGCAGGCAGCGGAGCAGGTTGTCGTCGATCCCGTGGTCGCGCCACTTGTAGCGGTTCTGGTGCCGGTTCTGCCAGGTCCACAGCTCATGGCAGTCGGGCGGGCGCTTGGGCAGCGGCATCTCGGCGGCACGGTAGAGCTTGTTCCACGGCGTGGGGTTCTCGAAGGGCGGATGCGGCTTGATCCAGCTCGCCCAGAGGCAGAACGGCCGGCTGCGGTCGCGGCCGTGCAGGAACTCGATCGCGCGGTCGGCCAGCCAGGCGGTGTGGTGGAGGCGCTCGGGGAGCTGGCTGGGCTGCGGCACGTAGTACATCTCGCTGCGCACGCCGTGGGGGTCGAAGACGTGGTCGTAGCCGTGAGCGCGGAGGTGCTCGACGAAGGCGTCCCCGCCACCGAAGCCCTCCTCACTGAAGACGCGCGACGCGAAGCCCCACAGGCGGGTGGACTGCGGGGTGAAGTGCATCTTGCCGATCCCGTGGCACTGGTAGCCGGCGGCGGAGAGGCAGTCCATGAAGCTGGGCATGCCGGTGGGCATGGGCATGTTGTCGTCACAGCCGGTGCGGTGCGGCGGCTGGCCGGTGACCAGCGAGCAGCGGGCGGAGACGCACACGGGCGACGGGGTGTAGGCGCTGGTGAAGGCGGTGCCCTCGCGGGCGAGGCGGTCGAAGGTGGGAGTGCGGAGGAGGGGGTTGCCGAGCGCGTGGATGGTGTCGTGGCGCTGCTGGTCAGTGAAGAGGAGGAGGATGTTGGGCCGGGGCATGGCGGGTACCTCGGAACGGGCTTCGGCGGCTGGTTCGAGAGCCCTCCGCGCTTGTCAAGCGGGGTGCGGTGCAGTAAGATGGGGATCCCACGGGGTGTAGCTCAGTTTGGTAGAGCGCGGGCTTTGGGAGCCTGAGGCCGGAGGTTCGAGTCCTCTCGCCCCGATCGCGGGAGTAGCTCAATGGTAGAGCTCCAGCCTTCCAAGCTGGTGGTGCGGGTTCGATTCCCGTCTCCCGCTTCCGCCCGATCGCGGAGTATTCAACACAGAGAGCACAGAGAGCACAGAGGGTTCCGGAAAGGACCGATCGCGACCGGCTCTCTGTCTCGCACTCCCACTCCTCTGTGCTCTCTGTGTCCTCTGTGTTGAGCTCCTCCGGAGACGCCTGTGCCCCTGGAGCTCGACCATGCCAACCTCGTCGTTCGTGACCTGGCCGCGCAGACGGCTTTCTACCGCGACGCACTGGGCTTCCGCGTGATACTGGATCGCACGCTGGCGGGCGCGTGGGTGGAGGAGGTGACGGGGCTGCCCGGCGCAGTGATGGACTGCGTGATCCTCGAGCCGGCCGGTGGCGGCACGCGCTTGGAGCTGTTGGCCTACCGCGAGCCGGCGGCGGTGGAGGTGGAGGGGCACGAGCTGCCGCAGGCGCTGGGGTTGCGGCACCTGGCGTTCCGGGTGGACGACATCGACGCCGCCTGTGCGCGGCTGCGGTCGGCCGGGGCGGCGCTGGTGAGCGAGCCGGTGACGGTGCCGTTCCCGGTGGGTGGACGGCGGAAGCGGCTGGTCTACTTCCGCGATCCCGAGGGGGTGCTGCTGGAGCTGGCGGAGTATGGTGCGATGGAACAGGTCTACGAAGTGAAGGACATGCGCTGCGAGAACTGCGCGGCAACGATCCGGGCGGCGGTGGAGAAGCTGGTGGGGGTGGAGGCGGTGAGCATCGACGGGGGGGCGCGGGGGGGGGGGGGGGGGGGGGGGCGTTCGGGGGGGGGGGGTTCAGGCCAGTGGCCGAGTGAGAGGGTCGCGTCCGCTACAGGACCGGCCCCGCGTAACTGGCGCTACTCCCTGGTGAGCTGCTCCGGGTTGTCGCGACCGAACAGCACGGTCATTCCCGGGTTGCTCCAGCGAACGTCATAGCCCACGCCGGTACCCTTGCCGTTCTTCATCCGCTCAAGCCAAGCCACACCCGTTTGCGCATTGAACGTTCCTCGAAGGTCTTCCTTGTTCACGTAACGGACTCCCGCCGGGGTGATCTGCTCAACGCGGAGGAGGCCGGTGATCACGTCGCCTTGTTGCGAGAGGACAAGCATGCGCTTGTGCCGCCAGGTGAGCGTCAACTCGCCCAGGCCCTGGTTCGGCTGGGTCTGGGTCTCCGACCAGGACCGCGAGAAGGTCCCGCCGAGCAGCGGGACGAGGGTCACCTGCAGGTTGTGCACGCCGCCTTGCCTGACTTCCAGCGTGACGTTGAACGGCATCATCCCAGGCGCCTCGACGCGCAGGGCGGCATTGCCTGGGTCGACGGTCAGCTCGCAGCTCCCGTGGAGGCCGGTGTCCGTGCCGTTGAGGAAGACGCGAGCATCCTGGCGGTCGGTCTGCAGCCGGACCACGCCGAACCGGCCAACGAGCCTGATCAGCGGCACGTCGCTCCTGCCGTTCGCCATGACGGCCACAGTCACGACCGTGTCGTCATAGCGGGCGAGCTGCAGCCTGACGGTGTGGTCACCCACGGCGGCGGTGAGCACACACGGCGTTCGCTTCCCAGTCGCCGTGCCGTCGATTGAGACGGAGGCTCCAGTCGGCTCGGTGTTGAGGGCGATCGTCCCCGCCAGCGGCTTCAGCGCGGCGAAGTCACAGGTGGCCTCCTTCCCCGCCACGGCAGGCGCCCGACGAGTAGCCGGCTCGTAGTTGGCCAGGACCACACTGATGACCCGCTCGCCAGGAGGCACGGCGATCCGGCAAGGGGTCACATGCCCGGTCGCGTTTCCGTCTACGCTGACCGCGGCCCCAGGTGGTTGGCTGCTCACCAGAATGCTGCCCCGCAACGGCCAGACGGGAAGCTCCTGCGTCTGCCCCAACGCGACCACGACCTTGGCCTCGTGCTCGCCGCCCTCGGGATGCACCAGCTTCAGCGCCACGGGGCCGCCCGGCAGGACGAGCAGGCACGGTGTCACTTGGCCCGTCTCTCTGCCGTCCACGAGCACACGCGCTCCGGCTGGGTCGCTCTGTACGCGCAGGCGGCCTACCAGCGGCCAGACGGGAAGCTCCTGCGTCTGCCCCAACGCGACCACCACCTTGGCCTCGTGCTCGCCGCCCTCCGGATGCGCCACCTTCAGCACTACCGGCCCGCCCGGCAGGACGACCAGGCAAGGCGTCACCTGGTCCGTCTCTCTGCCATCCACGAGCACACGCGCTCCGGCTGGGTCGCTCTGCACGTGCAGGCGGCCTACCAGCGCCCAGGTTGGCAGCTTCACCCTCTGCCCCGGCTTCAGGTCCAGCTTCTCCTCGTGGGCGCCCAGCGCATCGCCGACCACCCGCAGCTTGGGAGTACCGGGCGGGAGGGCCAACGTGCATGGTGTCTGCTGGCCGGTGTCCTTCCCGTCGACCAGCACCCTAAGACCTGCCGGGTCGCTACTCACTTCCACGCTGGCCGGCATCGGCCGCATGGTGACCGGCGCCTGGCGCACGCTCTCGTTGGGGTAGAGCGTCACTTCCAGCGGTGCCGGCTCATGGTCGGCCAGCTCGAACACCAGCGGATGTCGGCCGGGTTCCAGCCTCAGCACGCACGGCGTCACCGAGTCCGTTGGCTTCCCGTCCACGCTCACTTTCGCCCCGTCGGGCTGCGTGGTCAGCTCGAGCATCGCCGGGAGGGGCTTTAGCGTCACCGGCTCCGGCGCAGCCACCTTGTCCTTCTCGATGCTCGCCACCACCTCGCCGTCGGCGTGGTCGGGGAAGCGCAGTCCGAAAACCAACTGGCCGGGCGGCAGCACGAGGGTCGCCGGAGTAGGCCCGAGCTCGCGGCCGTTCAGCGACACCGTCGCGCCGGCCGGGCTGCTGCGCAGCTCCAGCGTGCCCCGCGCGATGGTCTGCGCCGGGGCTGCCGGGTTCAGGGTCACGATCCAGGAGCCGACCTGCCCGCGCCCCAGTCTGACCAGGCGTTCCTCCCGGCCGTAGCCGCGCAGCATGAGCACGACCTTGGTCTCTGCGCCCGGCGCCAGAGTGAGTTTCGCCGGCGTGGTACCGGACAGCCGCCCTGTGGCATCGTTCGGCCCTTTGACGAAGACCTGTGCCTTTGGCGGTGTGGTCGCCACAGTGAGCTCGGCCTCCGCCCTGAGCGAGCTGCCCGGCGGGAGCACCAACAGGTCGGCATTGCTCGGATTGTCCAAGCGGGGCCGCTGCGGCAGATGGCCGGCGCGGCCGCACCACGCGGTCACTTCTCGCTGGACGTACTCGAACAGCCGTTGCAGCCGTACGCTGCCATTGCCGGCTCGCGCCTCGCCCGAGAGCGCCTTCAAGAGGAAGCTGGTGAAGGCCCCGTGGCCCGCATCGGGCATCTCCCAAGCCCGCTCGCCCACGTCGCAGGCGAGCATCACGGCGACGGTCGGTTCCCGCCCGGCAGCGCGCGTCAGCCGCGGCCGTACGCCCTTGGCGAAGTTCTCGTCCAACGCGGCGTTGACGTTGGCCTTGCCCGAGTCAGGGTCGTTGCGGCAGGCGTCCACGATGAACAGCACGGTGCCGGCGCTCAGATCGCGCAGGGACGCGTTGACCAAACGCATCGGCAACGCGGTGTCTTCCAGCAACTCCCGGCGCGCGTCCACGGTCAGCAGATACGGCTGGTCCTTCTGCATCCCGTGGCCGGAGAAGTAGAACACGAGGGTGTCTTGCTCGTGGCATCGTTCGCGGGTCCGTTGCAGCGCGGCCAGCACATTGGCGCGCGTCGGCCGCTTGTCGTAGGCAGTGTCACCGCTGATCAGGACAATGACGTGATCGTCCGACACGCCGGCGGCGCGAAACGCATCGGCCACGGCCTTGGCATCCTCGTCACCGTAGGCCAGCCGCGCGATGCCCGTGTCATCGTACGTCTCGACGCCCACCGCCACCACATATGTGTCCGCGGCGCGGAGCATCGTGGCGAACAGCAACAGCCCCAGGACGCTGCGCATGGCGCCCTCCCCATCAACTGATTGCGTGGTTCGGCGGCGGCCGGCCGGTTCCTCCAGTACGCGACTTGGTGGCTGGATTCTCTGGCGCGCGACGGAATCTGGCGAAGCCCTCAGTATGCCCTTGCGAACACCACCCTCTGCCGCGACGGCTTCCCGGTCACCATGCACGACCCCTCCTCCACCTCGCCGCCGTCCGGAATGCAGCGGATCGTCGCCCCCGTCTCCTCCTGCACCCGCTTCTCCGTCTCCGTCGTCCCGTCCCAGTGCGCCAGCAGGAGCCCCGCCCCGCCCTCGTCGCCCAGGATCTGCTTGAACTCGTCGTAGCTGTCCACCCGGTGCGTGCTCTGCTCTCGGAACGCCAGCGCGCGGTCGTAGAGCGCCTGCTGGATGTCGTCTAGCAACCCGCGTACCGCCGTGCCCAGATTGTCGTCCAGCGGCAGCGCCGTCTTCTCGCCCGTGTCACGCCGCGCCACGGTCACCTGCCCGGCCGCCACGTCGCGCGGGCCGACCTCCACCCGCAGCGGCACCCCGCGCAGCTCGTACTCGGCGAACTTGAACCCCGGCGACTGCTTCGGATCCGCGTCCACCTTCACCCGCAGCCCGGCGAGCTGCTCGCGGAGCCGCTCCACCACCGGCAGCACGATCGCGCGGTCCTCGTCCTTCCGCCCGATGGGCACGACCACGACTTCCGTGGGCGCCAGCTTCGGAGGGCAGACCAGCCCCTGATCGTCGCTGTGGCACATGATCAGCGCGCCGATCAGCCGTGTGCTCACGCCCCAGCTCGTGGCGTAGACGTGCTCGCGCTGGTTGCTCTCGTTCTGGAATGTCACGTCGAACGCCTTGGCGAAGTTCTGCCCCAGGTAGTGGCTGGTGCCCGCCTGGATCGCGCGGCCGTCCTGGGTCAGCGCCTCGATGCAGTAGGTGTCCACGGCGCCGGCGAACTTCTCGGCCTCGGTCTTCTTGCCGGTGAGCACTGGAATGGCCATCCACTCCTCGGCGAAGCGGCGGTAGACGTCGAGGATGGTGAGGGTCTCGGCGACGGCCTCGTCGGCGGTGGCGTGGGCGGTGTGGCCCTCCTGCCAGAGGAACTCGCGGGTGCGGAGGAAGAGCCGCGTGCGCATCTCCCAGCGCACCACGTTGGCCCACTGGTTGATCAGGATCGGCAGGTCGCGGTAGCTCTCGATCCACTGCCCGTACATGTGCCAGATGATGGTTTCGCTGGTGGGGCGGAGGATGAGGGGCGAGTCGAGCTCGCCCTTGGGCCGCAGGCCGCCCTCGCCGTCGGGCTCGAGCCCGGAATGGGTGACCACGCCGCACTCCATGGCGAAGCCCTCGACGTGCTCGGCCTCCTTGGCGAGGAACTCCACCGGGATGAAGAGCGGGAAGTAGGCGTTCTCGTGGCCGGTGTCGCGAAACATGCCGTCGAGGGCGTCGCGCAGGCGCTCCCAGATGGCGTAGCCGTTCGGCCGGATGACCATGCAGCCGGGCACCGGCGAGTAGTCAGCGAGCTTGGCGCGGAGGACCAGGTCGGTGTACCAGCGCGAGTAGTCCTCGCTGCGGGGGGTGATGGCTTTCTCGTCGCGGGCGGGCTTGGGCATGGTGGGTCGAGGCTCCTCGGCGCGGGCATGACATTGTACAATAGGTCTGTTCGGATGGATCCCGAGTTACCGGACGGGGACGAGGATGCGGCGCGATCAGGACAAAGTGGACCATGACACGATCTTCGAGGAGATGGCCCGAAGAGCTTGGCGCGCCGCGAAGGTCCTCAGGGCCACCGGCCACTTGGACAACGTGCGCGTGGCCCTGTACCTGATTGGGTACGCCATCGAGGGTCGCCTCAAGTACCTGGTCTGCGCCAGGTACGGTCTGGAGCGACTATCGGAGGCGCAGGCGAGGCTCGAAAGGGAACGCGGGCACCGGCTTGATCTGCTCGGCGGCCAGGGCCACCATCTGAGGCTGTTCTGGGACTTGGCCGGGCTCGAGCCCGACTTGCGCGACGGGCGCGTGCGAGCGGACGTCACGGACTTGGTCAACCGTTGGTCGCCGCACTGGCGGTACCGCGTCGATTCAGACATCTGGAGCCAGCGTGACGAGTTCTTTGGAGCGGTGGAACGTACCTACGCGTTCCTCGGGAGCAAGCAATGACCGATTTCGAGACTGCCAGGGCGGCGATCCATGCGCTGCAGCCCCGATTCGTTGATTCGCTGGGAGGCTCCGACGTGTTCCTCCGGGTCGAGCCAGGCTTTGAAGAGCGCATCCACGTGTACGTCGTCTCTTCTGCATTCGAGGGCCGCGGGCACAGGTGGCGCTCTGACCACGTCTGGGGCGTGCTTGAGGCTGGCCTCTTGGAGGACGTGCTGCTACGTATCGGCCTGCTGTTCAAGCTGACGCCCGAGGAGTACGAGGAGCTCAAACCCGAGGCCGCCTGAGTGGCCCGAGAGGAATGCCCGCATGTCCCTCCGCTTCCGCCAGATCCACCTCGACTTCCACACCTCCGAGCACGTCCCCGGCATCGGCTCCGAGTTCGTCGCCGGCGAGTTCGTCGACACCCTGAAGCGCGCCCACGTCAACAGCGTGACCCTCTTCAGCCGCTGCCATCACGGCATGATCTACCACGACACCCGCTTCCCCGCGCGCCACCCGCACCTCACCTGCAACCTGCTCGCCGAGCAGATCACCGCCTGTCACGCGGAGGGCATCCGCTGCCCCATCTACATCACCGTCGGGCTCGACGAGTACACCGCGCAGCGGCATCCCGAGTGGCTCGAAGTCGATGAGAACGGCCGCCGCTCCGGCGCCGCGCCGCTCCAGGCCGGGTGGCACAAGTTCTGCTTCGCCTCACCCTACATGGACTACGTGATCGAGCAGACCGAGGAGGTCTGCGACCTGTTCGGCGACGAGGTGGACGGCTTCTTCTTCGACATCATCGGCCAGGGCGGCGTCTTCTCGCGCTGGTGCCTCGCCGAGTTCGACCGCCAGGGCTGGGACCCCGCCGACGCCGGCGCGCAGCAGGCCATGCGGCAGCTCCTCGTCGACCGCTACCGCGAGCGGATCACGAACGCCGTCCGCGCTAAGCTCAAGCGGCCCGACCTCACCATCTTCCACAACTCCGGCCACATCTACCCCAACTGGCGGCCGACCCTGTGGACCTACTCGCACCTCGAGCTGGAGTCGCTCCCCTCCGGTGGCTGGGGCTACGCGCACTACCCCGTCACGGTCCGCTACGCCCGTACCCTCGGGCTCGACTACCTGGGCATGACCGGCAAGTTCGCCAAGACCTGGGGCCACTTCAACTCGTTCAAGCCGCAGGCCGCCCTCGAGTACGAGTGCTTCAACATGCTCGCCACCGGCGCCAAGTGCAGCATCGGCGACCAGCTCCACCCGGGCGGGCGGCTCGACCCGGCCACCTACCAGCTTATCGGCGCCGTCTACGAACAGGTCGAGGCGCGCGAGCCGTGGTGCGACAACGTCGAGGGCCTGGCCGACATCGGGGTGTTCAACATTGAGGCCACCGGCCGCGAGGACGGCCGCGTGGACAGCGCGGCCCTCGGCGCCTACCGCATGCTCCTCGAGCGCCAGCACCAGTACGAGAGCATCGACGGAAAGACCGACTGGTCGCGGTACCGGGTCGTGATCCTGCCCGATAAGGTGCTCCTCGACGACGCGCTCGCGGCGAAGGTGGAGGCGTACGTGTCCGCCGGCGGGTCGCTCCTGCTGAGCCACGAATCCGGGATGGACCCCGGCCGCACGCGCTTCGTGCTCGACTGCATGCCGGCGGAGTACGCGGGCGCGCTGCCGTTCCACCCCGACTTCCTCCTCCCCCTGGCCGACCAGGCCGCGGGCACGCTGCCCACGCCGTACGTGATGTACGAGCCCGGGCTGAAGGTCGCGTCGAAGCCGGGCGCGGAGGTGCTGGGGGAGATCTGGGAGCCCTACTTCAACCGCACGTGGCGCCACTTCGTGAGCCACAACCACACGCCGGTGCGCGGGCGCGGCGAGGATCCGGGGATCGTGCAGAGCGGCCGGGTGGTCTACTTCTCGCACCCGGTCTTCGCGTGCTACGGCAAGCACGGGATGATGTTCTACCGCGACGTGGCGCTCAACGCGCTGCGGCGCCTTCTCCCGGACCCGCTGGTGCTCTCCGACGCCCCGACCACCTTGCAGGTGACCTGGAACCGCCAGCCGGCCGAGGGTCGGTCGGTGGTGCACCTGCTGCACTACATCCCTGAGAAGCGGACGCTGGGACCGGAGTACGTCGAGGACGTGATCCCGCTCTACAACGTGGGTTTGAAGCTGCGGGCTTCAGCGCCGCGGCGGGTGTACCTGGCGCCGGGCGACGGAGAGCTGCCATTCGTGGTGGAGGGCGGGTACGTGAGGCTCACCGTGCCGGAGGTGCGGGGGCATACGATGGTGGTGATGGACGAGTGAGCCGGCAGCGGCGGGTGCAGGGAGGCAACAATGTGGCGCGGGCGCAAGCCGACCCGGCGGACCTCGCCAAGCCC
>JACPDV010000105.1 GCA_016183835.1 Armatimonadota bacterium | reverse complement strand
GTCTGCATCTGCGCCGACAACGCCGGCCACCGATCGCTCGTCGAGGCCGCCGCCAACCGGAAGCTCGGCGTCTTCTGCGAGAAGCCGATGGCGCTCAGCCTGGCTGAGGCCGACTCGATGCTGGCGGCGATCCGGAGCAACGGCGTGCAGGCGGTGTTCGGCTTCTTCCAGCCGTACACCGGCGCGGCCCGCGCGGCGCGGGCGTTCCTCGACGAGGGCGGGCTCGGCGACCTGACGCAGATCACCTACCGCAACTCGCACCACGCCGCCTACGGGCGCTGGTTCGACCGGCCCGAGGTGGCTTGGTTCACCGATCCTGCCAAGGCCGGCGGCGGCGCTTTCTGCGACATGGGCGCGCACGCCATGCACTTCGTCCGCTCGTTTTTCGGGCCGGTGCAGAACGTCTCGGCAGTGATCTCCAACAAGTCGGGCGAGTACCCTGCGGTGGACGACCACGGGATCGCGCTGCTGACTTTCGCCAACGGGATCACCGGTGTGCTCGAAGCCTCCTGGGTCTACACCGGGCGGCCGAGCGGGCTGGAAGCCGTAGGGAGCAAAGGGCGGCTGACGCTCCAGGGCGACGTGTGCGAGGTGACGCCCTTTGCCGACAACAAGCACGGCGAGACGTACCGGCTCGATCCGCTGGACGGCGAGCCGACGCGGCTGGACCGGTTGGTGGCGCTGATGCGCGGCGAGCTCGACGGCGCGGCGGCCGGTGCGGACCTGGATTGCTGCCGCGACGCGGTGGCGATCAGTGTTGCGGCCTATGAGTCCAGCGACACCGGACGGCGGGTGGCCCTCTAATAGGTTGTCTGGTAGCCCAACTCCGACGCACTCTCCCGCCGGGAGAGGGTTGGGGTGAGGGCCATGTAAGGCGTCAGGGAGGCCACACTCAACTCTCACCCCGGCCCTCTCCCAGGGGGAGAGGGGGCCGGATCATGGAAGCAAGGGACGCTGTCAGCAGAGACGCACCGCGGCCGGCTCGAACGAGGCCGTGACGTCGCCGCCCACCGCGAAGCCCTCGTCGAGGGCGACAGTGGTCGGGCAGAGCGCCGTGAGGTTGAGCGGCCCGCCGAGCCGGACTCGCATGGCCGCGCCCTCCGGCGCGAGGGATTCCACCACCAGGCGGAACCGATTGGGTCGGGAGTCGAGCGGCGGGTCAGCGGCCAGGTGGATCTCGTCCGGCGCCAGCGCCAGCGCCACCTGCCCCACCGGCTCCTGATCGGCCACCACCACGATCGCCACCGCGCCCACCCGCACGCGATAGTGGTCGGGCTCCACCGCGCCCGGCTCCACCCGGCCGACCCAGTGGTTGACCCCTGCAAGGGCTGCGGCAAAGGGCGACGTGGGCTGGGTGAGCAGCTCCGCCGCGGGACCCCACTGCACGACCGAGCCCTGCTCCATCACCACCACGTCGGGCCCGAAGCCGAGGGCCTCCTCGAAGCTGTGAGTCACCAGGATGGACGGGATGCCCTGCTCCTCGAGCACCTTGAGCACCTCGCCGCGGACGATGGGCCGGGCGGCGGCGTCGAGCGCGCCGAAGGGTTCGTCGAGGAGCAGCAGTCGCGGCCCTGCGGCCAGCGCGCGGGCCACCGCCAGCCGCTGCTGCTCGCCGCCGGAGAGCTCCTCGGGCAGGCGGTTGCGGTAGCCGGCCAGGCCGAAGCGCTCGAGCAGGTCTTCCACCCGCGCCCGGTCGCGCACGCCGCGTGCCTTGAGCGGGTAGGCCACGTTGCGGTAGGCGCTGAGGTGGGGGAAGAGCGACGGGTCCTGGAAAACGTAGCCCACCCGGCGCTCGGCCACCGGCAGGTCGATGGCGGCGTCGCGGTCGAAGAGCACGTCGCCGTCGAGCAGGATGTGCCCCGCCTGCGGCCGCCGCAGGCCGGCGATGCAGTCGAGGCTGGTGGTCTTGCCCCGGAGCTCGAAGGCGGCCCGCAGGACGAACTTCTCGAGTGGCACGGAGAGATCCACCGACAGGTTCACGACGCCGCCTCCCCCGCCACCTGGCGCGCCGCCAGGAGCGCGGCGACCGACAGGAGGAGGAGCAGGAGGCTGAGGGTCACGGCGGTGGTGATGTCGCTCTGCGCCTTGATGTAGATGGCGGTGGGCATGGTGCGAGTGACGCCGGGCAGGTTGCCGGCGAACATCAGCGTGGCGCCCAGCTCGCCGAGCGCCCTGGCCCAGCAGAGCAGCGCGCCGCCGACCAGCCCGCCGCGCGCCAGGGGAAGCACCACCAGGCGGAAGGTGGTGGCCTCGCGGGCGCCCAGCACGGCGGAGGCGCGGAGGTAGCGCTCGGGCACCATGCCGAAGGCGGTGCGCGCGGCGCGAAAGAAGAGCGGTGCGGAGACCAGCATCTGCGCCATCACCACGGCGGTGCGGGTGAGCGCCACATGCTCGATGCCGAGCCGCGAGAGGAGCGGGCCGAGGAGCTGGTAGCGGCCGAAGGCGAGGATCAGGCCGAGCCCGGCCACGGCCGGCGGGAGCACGAGCGGCAGCTCGAGGATGGTGGTGGCGAGCCGGGTCCAGCGACCCTCGCTGGTGGCCAGGATGTAGGCCATGGGGAGCCCGCCGGCCACGGTGACGAGGGTCGCGATGGTGGCGGAGGTGAGGCTCATGGCCACCGCCGACCAGGTCTCGGGCCGCATCAGCTCGCTCCACAGGATCTGTGGCGAGGCGCGCCAGGCGAGCGCCGCCAGCGGGAGGAGCAGGAAGCTGCCGTAGAGCAGGCCCAGGCTGCCCAGGGTCCAGCGGAAGGCGCGGTTGTTCATGGCCCACCCATCGGGTAGAACCCGGCCTCGTCGAGGTACAGCACGGCCGGACGGCGGGCGAGGAAGGCGAGGAACTCGGCGGCCTCGGCCGCATGGCCCGAGTGGGCGGAGCGGGCCTTGGTGTAGAACGCCTCCACGTGCATCGGCCGGGGCAGCTCGATCACCTTCAAGTCGGTCTTGAAGGCGGCGTCGGTGAGGTAGAGGAAGCCGGCGTCGGCCTCGCCGAGCTGCACCTTGCTGGCGGCCTGCTGCACGTTCTCTTCGTAACTGACGATGTTGGCGCGGATCTTGCGCACCAGGTCCTCGCGGCCGGCGTGTCGATGCCGCGCGGGATCCTCGCGACCTGCTCCGCGCCCCTGCGCGGCCAGGTCGGTGAACGACTTGACCCGCCCCGAGCGGGTGCTCACGGCGAGGATGAGGCGGTTGCGCACGAACATCTGCGGCGCTTCGAGGAGGCCCTTGTCGTGGAGCTTCTCGCTGTGGATCGGGTTGGCGCTGATGAACACGTCCACGGCCACGCCGCTCTCCACCTGCGCCCGGAGCTGCTGTGTGCCGGCCAGATTGAGCACCACGTGCACGTCAGGATGCTGCTTCTCGTAGGCGGCCGCGACCTTGGGCAGCACGTCGCCGAGCGAAGCGGCGGCGAAGACGAGCAGCTCCACTTTCGCGGGGGTGGCCGGCGGCGGCGGCACCGGCTGCCCCACGGGCGGCACCGGCTGCGGGAGCGGCTGGCAAGCGGCCAGGCACAGCCCCAGCGCCGCCGCGCCGACCCACCATGCCGTTCGGGGATGCCGATTGCGCTCGTTCACAGGACGATCTCGCACCGCCGGGTCAGATCCACCCATGCAGGCGGTAGCTCAGGCAAGCCGCGGCCTCGTACACTAGTTCCTGCACCATGTGGAATCTTTCAGAACTGGCCGGGTGCGATCCCAGGTCGTAGAACGAGCTGGGGCACGGCGTGACCCGGGCGTCGATGCCGGCCTTCCGAAAGGCGGCTCGCGCGCGGCGCGTGTGGCCCGGCGAGGTCACCACCAGCACGCGGCCCCAGCCGGCCGGCGGCGCCATGTCGCACAGCGACGCCGCCTCCAGATGCGTGGTCATGCGGCGCGTCCGGCGGGCGCTGAAGGGCACCACCGGCGTGGTGTCGAGCCCGATGTCCGCCATCAGCTCCGGTCCGAGCTTGTCGAAGCGATTGGCGCGCTCGGCCCGGCTCCCGGTGAAGAGGATCCGCGGGGCCACGCCCTGGTGCAGCAGCCGCAGGCCGTAGACCCACCGGTCCTGCGTGCTGACTCGCAGATGGTCGCGGAAGGTCGATCCGCTGAGCACCACGATCAGGTCGCTCGGCGCCGGCCCGTCGTCCACCACCCACCGCCGGAGGAGCTTCTCGGGCAGCGGGGTGAGCACGGTCACCAGCACGAGCCCGGCGATCAGGCCGGCGCCGCCCCAGGCGATCCGCCGCCAGCGCCGGCAGAGCTGCATGGCGACCGCGCCGTAGAGGCACCAGGCCAGCGGCTCGCAGAAGACCGAGGGCCGCAGCAGGCCGATCAGGGCCAGCGCGCTCCAGGCCAGCACACCGATCACCGCGCCCTTCAGCGCCCGTCCCCGCCAGCCCGGCTGCAGACAGGCACACCGCCGCGGCGCGGCGTCGGCGCTCATGCGCCCAGCCCGCCGCTGCCTGTGCGCTCGCCGCGCTCGGCCTCGATCCGCTCCTGGTAGCCGCTGGCCAGGTAGGCCGCGAGCGGGTCCGGGGCGAGTCCCATCTCCTCGCGCACCACGGCCAGCAGCGGGCGCACGTCGGTCTCGTAGGCCGACACCAGCTCCAGCTCGCCGGCCAGCACGTCGCCCGCGTCCTGCGCCGCCGCCAGCGCCGGCCGGTTGACCAGCAATGCCTTGGCGTACGCGGTCTGAATGTTCATGATGGTCTGCACCATGGCGGGGATCTTGAGCTTCAGATTGTGCGACTGGTCCACCATGTACTCGACCGGGATGGCGCGCTCGGGGTCCTCTTCGGCCGCCGCCAGCTCGTTGTAGATGAGGAAGAACTCATACGGATTGATGGCCCCGACCACGAGGTCGTCGTCGGCGTACTTGCGGTTGTTGAAGTGGAACCCGCCGAGCAGCTGCTCGTCGACGAGGGTGCTGACGATGTGCTCGATGTTGACCCCTTGTGCGTGGTGCCCCAGGTCCACCAGCACCTTGGCCTGCGGCCCGAGCCTGCGGCAGAGCAGTGCCGACTGGCCCCAGTCGCAGAGGTCGGTCATGTAGAACCCGGGCTCGAACAGCTTGTACTCGACGAGCATCAGCATGTCCGCGGGCATCGCCTGGTAGACCGCGCCGAGCCCCTCCTCCAGCCGCCGCTTGCGGGCAGTGAAGCTGTCCTGGCCGGGGTAGTTGGTGCCGTCGGCGAGCCAGATGCTGAGCACTTTGCTGCCCACGGCATCGGCGATGGCGATGCAGTCCAGGCAGTGCTGAACGGTCGCCGCGCGCGCCGCGGCCCATGGGCTGCAGAAGCTGCCCAGCTTGTAGCTCTGGTGCTGGAAGACGTTGGGGTTGATGCTCCCCACACGCACGCCCGCCTCGGCCGCGGCGGCCGGCACGCCCTCGAGCGCCGCCTCGTCGGGCAGGTCCCAGAGCACGTGCATCGCGACCTTGGGCGCCACGCCGGTGAGGCGGTGCACCTGACCGGCGTCGGCGAGCTTCTCGGCGATGGTCACCGCCGCGCCCGGCTGCCGGAACGCGCCGAAGCGCGTGCCGGAGTTGGCGTAGCCCCAGGAAGGGGTCTCGATCACCTGGCTCTTGAGCCGGGCCTTGATCCGCTCGATCTCCAGGCCGCGGTCCGAGGCCGCGGGCGGCGACCTGCTCACAAATCAGCCGGCAGGCATCAGAATCGCTAGGCATGGGTGTTGACGACCTCCGCGAACGAGACTGACCGATGGTAGCTGCGCCGGGCGAAGGCGTCAACGCCCGGGTGCGGAGGAGCCGCCGGGGCGGTGTGGAATCCACCCGTGCGCCGCGTTGCGGGGAGAAGGACCAGGCATGCCGATCGACACGTACACCCTGCCGGCGGAGCTGCGTTACACCGCCAGCCACCTCTGGGTCCGGCGCGAGGGCGGCCTCGCGGTGGTCGGCCTGACGGAGCGCGGGCAGGAGCTGCACGGCCCGATTCTCTACGTCGGGCTGCCCGCCGACGGCGCGCCGGTCCACTTCGGCATGCCCGCCGGCTACCTGCAGTCCGCGGGCTACGGGCTGACCCAGCTCTTCCCGCCCGTGCAGGGGATCGTCGCCACGCTCAACGACGACCTGTGGGTCCGGCCGACGCTGATCAACGAGGATCCGCTCGGCGATGGCTGGATCTACGGCGTGCTCATGTCGCAACCGGCCGAGCTGGACGAGCTGGAGACGGCCGAGGAGTACCGCGCGATCCTCCTCGGCGAGCGGCTGGGCCGCGGCGCGGAGCTGCCGGAAGCGTTGCGGGCGAGTGAGCAGCCGGCGTTCCTGATCGACGAGCGGCGGCGCGTGCTCGACTGCAACCCGGCCGCCACGCGGCTGATCGGCCTCAGCCGCCGCGAACTGCAGCACGGCCCGCTGTGCGCCGAGCTGTTCGGCTGCCACGTCGAGGACGGCAGCCCGATCACCAAGCATGACTGCCCCGGTCTCTGCTCGATGCTCAACCTGGAGCCGGTCCACGCGGCGGAGTATCAGGTCACCAACGCCCGGGGGACCACCACGCGGGTCAAGGCCGACTACACCCCCATCGCGCTCCCGGGTCAGCCGCGGCGAGCAGTGGTGGTGCTCAGCGTGGTGGACTGACCCGCAGGCTTCGGGGCTCGGGGAGCCACACATGCCCAAGCGCGCGCTCATCACCGGCATCACCGGCCAGGACGGCAGCTACCTGGCCGAGCTGCTCCTCGGGCAGGGCTACCAGGTCCACGGCGTCGTGCGCCGGAGCAGCACGCTCAACTTCTCGCGCATCGAGCACATCCAGGACCGCCTGACCCTCCTCCCCGGCGACCTGCTCGACCAGAACTCGCTGATCGACGCGGTGCAGCAGGCTCGGCCCGACGAGGTCTACAACCTGGCGGCGCAGTCGTTCGTGCAAACCTCCTGGAACCAGCCGGTGCTGACCGGCGAGTTCACGGCTCTCGGCGTGACCCGCGTGCTGGAGGCGGTCAGGCTGGCGGCCCCCGAGGCGCGGTTCTACCAGGCCAGCTCGTCCGAGATGTTCGGCCAGGTGCGCGAGACGCCGCAGACCGAGCTGACGCCCTTCCACCCCCGCAGCCCCTATGGCGTGGCCAAGGTCTACGGCCACTACGCCACCGTCAACTACCGCGAGAGCTACGGCCTCTTCGCCTGCAGCGGGATCCTCTTCAACCACGAGAGCCCGCGCCGCGGGCTGGAGTTCGTGACGCGCAAGATCACCGACGGCGCGGCGCGGATCAAGCTGGGCCTGGCCGACGAGCTGCGGCTGGGCAACCTGGAGGCGCAACGCGACTGGGGCTTCGCCGGCGACTACGTCAAGGCGATGTGGCGGATGCTGCAGCACGACCGGCCTGACGACTTCGTGGTGGGCACCGGGCGCACGCACACGGTGCGCTACTTCGTGGAGCAGACCTTCGCGGCGCTGGGCATCACGCTGGCGTGGGAGGGGCGCGAGCTGGACGAGGTGGGCGTGGACACGGCCAACGGGCGGGTGGTGGTGCGCACGGATGAGCGCTTCTACCGGCCGGCGGAGGTGAACCTGCTGCTCAGCGATCCCACCAAGGCGCGCGAGGTGCTCGGCTGGACGCCCGAGGTGGACATCGAGGGGCTGGTGGAGATGATGGTGCGGGCCGACTACGAGCGGCTCTCGACCGGGCGGCGCTGAGGTGGAGGCGCAAGAGGCAGCCGCTGCGCTCGTCACCACGGCGGCGGCGATCCTGACCCTGTGTGACGAGATGACCCACGAGCAGGCCCGCTGGAAGCCGTCGCCCGAGACGTGGTCGATCCTGGAGGTCGTGTGCCACCTGGACGACGAGGAGCGCGACGACTTCCGCCTGCGCCTGCGACTCACGCTCGAGGACCCCGAGCGCGAATGGACGCCCATCGACCCGCAAGGCTGGGCGGTGTCGCGGCGCTACAACGAGCGGGAGCTGCTCGCGGCGTTGGCCTCTTTCCGTGCGGAGCGCGCGGCGTCGCTGGAGTGGCTCGGCTCGCTGGTGGAGCCGGATTGGGAGCGCAGCCGGACGGCGCCATGGGGTGGAGTGATGCGGGCGGGCGACCTGCTGGCGGCGTGGGTGGAGCACGACCTGATCCACCTCCGGCAGCTCGTGCGGCTGCGGCACCAGTGGCTGTTGCAGCGCTGCGCGCCGTATCGGACAGAGTATGCGGGGGAGTGGTGAGGGGGCGGATCCACGTTGCGCGCGGTATGGTACTCTTTGGCCGACAGAGGGCCATCGACGATGAGCGACATCCGCGTAGGCATCCTGATGGGCAGCGACTCCGACCTGCCCGTGATTGAGAGAGCCGCCGCCGTCCTGCAGGAGCTCGGCGTGGGCTGGGAGATGCGCTGCCTGTCGGCGCACCGCAACCCGGACGGAGTGCACGACTACGCAGCCGGGGCCATCGGCCGTGGCCTGAAGGTGATCATCGCCGGCGCCGGCGGCGCCGCGCACCTGCCCGGGGTCGTCGCCGCCTCGACCACGCTCCCGGTCATCGGCGTGCCCTGCCAGGGCAAGTCGCTGAGCGGCGCCGACTCGCTCTACAGCATCGTCCAGATGCCGCCCGGCGTGCCCGTGGCCACCGTCGGCATCGACGCCGCGCGGAACGCCGGCATCCTCGCCGCGCAGATCCTCGCCCTCGCCGACCCGGCCCTCCGCGCGCGGCTCGAGAAGCTCAAGGGCGACCTGCTGCGCGAGAACCACGCCAAGGACGAGAACGTGCGGCAGGCCGCGGCGAAGATCCGGGGAGAGCAGGCGTGACCGAACGCTACTGCCGCCCGCCGATGGCGGCCATCTGGAGCGAAGAAGCCAAGTTCGCGAGCTGGCTGCGGGTCGAGAAGGCCATCTGCTCCGCTTGGGCCGCGCTGGGCGTTGTCCCCGCCGCGGACGCCGCGAAGCTCGAGGCCAGCCGGCCGAAGATCGACGTGGCTCGGATCCACGCGATCGAGGCGGTCTACGACCACGACCTGATCGCCTTCGTCCACAGCATCACCGAGCAGCTAGGCGACGAGGGGCGGCACCTGCACTTCGGCGTGACCTCCTACGATGTCGAGGACACCGCGCTCGCCCTGCGGATGGGCGACGCGCTGAACCTGATCCGCGACGGCGCGGCCAGACTCCGGGAGAGCATCCGCAGCCGGGCTCGGGACCACAAGGACACCGTGATGATGGGCCGTACGCACGGCGTGCACGCCGAGCCCATCACCCTGGCGTTCAAGCTGTGCGTCTGGATCGATGACCTGGACCGCAGCGTCGAGCGCATCGACCAGGCGCTGCCGCGGGTGAAGGTGGGCAAGATCTCCGGCGCCGTGGGCACCTATGCCAACGTCAGCCCCGAGGTGGAGCGGCTGGTGTGCGAACGGCTCGGGATCGCCGCCGCGCCGGTGTCCACCCAGATCGTCAGCCGCGATCGGCATGCCGAAGCGCTCTGCCTGTTGGCCCGGCTGGCCGGGCAGGTGGAGCGCATGCAAGCGCAACCCGTGGCGCTGCGAGACGGTCAGCGGGCTGGCTCGCGTGGTGCGCGGGAACCTGGTGCCGGCGCTCGAAGACATCCTGACCTGGCACGAGCGCGACCTGGCCAACTCGTGCGTGGAGCGGATCGTCATCCCTGACAGCGTTCAGGCGGTCGATTTTATGCTGCACCGCTTCGCCGGCATCGTCGAGAAGATGGTGGTCTACCCCGAGAACATGGCCCGCAACGTAGCGCTGACGCAGGGCGTGATCTACTCCCAGCAGGTGCGCCTGGCGCTGACCGAGAGCGGCCTGAGTTACGACGAGGCCTACGACCTGGCGCAGAAGTACGCGCTCCAGGCGTGGAACGAACGGGTGCCCTACCGCGGCCTGCTCGAGGCCGACCCGGTGGTGGCGGAACGGCTGACGAGCGCGCAGCTCGACGCGTGCTTCGACCCGTCGCACCACTTCCAGCATCTGCCGGCGATCTACGAGCGGTTCGGGATCTAGGCACCGTGCCCGAGTTGCTGTCCCGCCCAAGGTAGGGGCGGGGTCTCCCCGCCCGATGCGCGAGGTGGGAGCGCTCTGCGCCCAATCTCATCCGGCCGGACGGGCGAGGAGACCTCGCCCCTACCGGTGCTGTTGGCGCTCTGAACGACAACTCGGGGTGGCTGCTTAGCGCGGCGCGTCGACCTCGATGGTGTACGCGAAGAACCGCTCCCCCAGCGGCTCGGCCCGCAGCGCCCACTCCCCGTCCGGCCCGACCACACCGCTCGGCGCCGAACAGCGCAGGTGCGGCGGGTGGCAGCTATCCACCGTCACGATCCAACAGCCCGCCGCCGCCCCGCGCATCAGGAGGTTGGACTCGTGGTACTGCCAAGCGACCTCGGACCACCGCCCGCCGCCGCGCCCGCCGTTCACCGCGTGGAAGATCACCCGCGCTCCCATCCCCGCCAACCGCTGCGTCAGGTGCGGATCGGGCACCGGCGTGCAGCCTGGATTGGCCCACAGGTCGTTGCAGATCAGCGCGCCGACGGTCGTGCCGGCGAATGCGAAGGTCCGCAGCGGCGCCACTGCGTAGTGCTCGATCTCGCCCCTCGGCGGGTCGGTGAGGGAGCCGCAGGTCAGCGTCTTCGAGTGGAAGCCCAGGTACGCACCGTCAGGCAGATAGAGCCGCACCTGGTTGTAGCAGCGGCCATCGTCCGGCTCCACGAAGCAGGTGCCCAGCGCCAGGCCGACTCCCTGCTCGCGCGACGCGGCGGTGACCGTGTCCAGGGCGCGGCGCACCGCCTCCACGTCGAACCGGTGGCTGTAGCCGCTGAGGGACCCCTCGGGCGTGAGCAGGATCTCGGCCTGCTCGGCGGCGGCAAAGTCGAGCGCGCGCAGGATCCCCGTCACGTTGGCCTCGATGTCGGCGGTCACCGCCAACTGCGCCCCGGCCACCCTCAGCGACATGCGACGCCCTCCCGTCTCACCCGCCCGCCGGCGCCAGGAACAGGTCTGCGGGGTTGCCCGTGAACCCGCCATCCCCGAAGTGGTCGAAGATCCGCACGGCGATCACGTTCGGGCCCGCTCTGACCAGCGCCCCCGGCACACGGTAGCGCCGCGGCGCGGCGTAGAAGTCCGGCACCGCGGCGTCGGTGCTGCCCACCGTCGTGCCGTTGAAGCAGGTGACGTCAAAGTCGTCGATGCGACCCAGCGAGAGGGTCAGGTCGCGGCCCGCCCAGGCATCGGGCACGCTGACCACGCGGCGGAACACCGCCTCGCCGTCGTTGGCCGACCAGTCGCCGCCGAGGTCGAGCCAGCGCTTGGGTACCTCCAGCTCCGACCAGCCCGAGTCATCGAAGTCCGTTGCCATCGCCTGCTTCGCCTCGTCGCTGGGGCCTGCGTCCGGGTGTGGGTGCTCGATGCCGGCGGCCGGCGGGAGTTTCACCAGCAGCTTCGCGCGCCACTTGCCAGCGAGTGACTTTCGGTCGGCCGGCTGCAGGGGCTGCGGGGTGTACGGCGGCTCGGCGTTCGCCGGCTGCCCCGGCTCGAACGACACGTTGGTCACCCGGGCGCCGGTCTGTGGGTCCTCCAGGCGCAGGTAGCAGCCGAACGCAGCGGTGGCCATCATGAACACCGGATTGGCCCCGGCGCGAAGCCGGATCCTCTCCGCGCCGGCCACGTTCTCCCCGTTCAGGACGAGCAGCGGGACCTGCGACCGCTTCAGCCGCACGGTCTGGTCGCCCTCCGAGTGCAGCGTGGTGCGGAGCAGGTACAGCCCTTCGCCGCCCATCCAGACCCCGGAGAGGGCGGTCCACTCGACGTCGAGGTGGGGCGGGGCGCCGGGGCCGCCGTCGGGCTGCCAGGCGAGCCGCGTGTCGTCGGCCAGCAGCCACGGCTGGGTGCCCACCCGCCCGGCCAGCACATCGGCGGCGAGCTTTCCCGGGTCCACCAGCGGCTGCCGCACCGGCCCCAGCCGCAGAAACCCTCCGAGCGGGTAGGAGTGGTCCACGTCGCCCACCAGCGCGTGGCATGCGGTGTGCAGCCGGCAGCGCTCGGCGCCGCGCGCGAAGTCGAGCTGCGCGACGAAGAAGTGCGGACCGGCGGTGTGCCTATAGTCGCTGCGGGCGAGGGTGGGGCGGAAACTGACCGTGCGCGTGGCGCCGGCGGGCAGGTCGGGCACGCTCTGCCGCACGACCCCCTCCCGCCACGCCAGCGGCAGCCGGAAGGTCGCCCGGATGCCGCGCAGCGGTTGGTCGCCGTGGTGCGCCAGCTCGAGGCTGAGCCGGCCGTCCGTGTAGTGGAGCAGCGCCGTGAGGTAGGGCAGGTCGGGGTCGTGGTCGGCGTCGCCTGGCTCGGCGCGATTATTGCGGTTGGGCATCACGAGGCCGATGCGGGCAGGCAGCCCCTGGTCGCGGTCGTGGGCCAGGTTGAAGCGGGCAGTGGTGGTACCGCGCCCGGAGGGCACCACGCCGGCTGTTGGGCAGCGCAGCTCGGCCACTTCGCTCGGCCGCACGCCGAGCACCTCCAGGGTGAGCGGCACCGGATCGTTGAGGTCGAGCAGGCAGGGCCGCTCGAGCGCGAAGCGCAAGACCGCGCCGCGCCGGCCGAGCGGCGTGAGGCGGGTGCGCGCGAACTGGTAGCGGTAGGCGGCGTACTGGTTCTGATTGCAGTACCACCAGCCCTCGCGGTGGCCGTAGGCGTCGAGCTGGCCCTCGAACTTGGCCCAGGCTTCGGGCGTGCGGTACCAGACGTGCATCGAGTGGGTCAGGTTGGGGTGCTGGCGGCGGAAGTCGTCGCTGGCCAGGGCCGCCTCGACGGTCGTGTCGATGTCCATGCCGTCCGAGGGGAGGATGGGGCTGAGCACCAGCTCGGTGGGCAGGTCCTCCCACTGCGGCTCGTTGGCGATGGAGTAGAACCCGCCGCGCTCGAGCGCCCGGGCAATGTCGGCCTGCACGGCCAGCCCCTCCTCGCCGTTGACGAAGTTGCAGTAGGAGAAGGCATAGGACACCACGGGCCGGTCGGTGGCGGCTTCCCAGACCATGCGGTCGCCGGCGGTCTCCTCGAAGATCCGGTTGCGGTGGCAGTAGCTGAGCAGCGGGTGGGTGAGGGAGTGGGCGCCGATGGAGTTGCCGCCCTCGAGGATCTGCCGCCCGAAGGCGGAGTCCACCGCGGCGGGCCCGGCGGGCCACTCGGGCCACAGGCTGTTGAGGTAGAAGGTGCCGTGCTGCCCGTGGCGGGCGAGCACATCGCGCATCTTCACGTCGTCGCCGTTGTTGTCGTCCCAGCGGCTCGAGACCGCCCATTCGCAGCCGTCGAGGAGTGGCGCGAGGGCCAGCGTGGCGCGGCGGGCCGCGGCCTCGTCGCTCAGCCGCAGCTCGACCTCCTGGCGGTAGGTGGCGGCGGGGAACTCGAGCCGCACGGTCTCCGGCTCTTTGACGGCGGCGGGATCGAGCAACCGGAACCAGGCACCCACGCGGTAGCGCTTGCCGCGCTCCACGCTGAACCCCTGCCGCGCGGCGCTGCCATACCAGATGGCCAGGCAGGCGCGGCCGCTCTGCGCCGTCCTGCCGTCGCGCCGCCAGCGCTCGGGCGGGAAGGCGCCGGTGATCCGCCACGCCGCCGGCCGGCTGTCGGCGCCCGCCTGCTCGAAGCCGCCGTTCTCGATGGCCGTGCCCTCGGTCTCGACGCGGTCGACCAGCACGAGCCTCACGTCATCCGGGCCACCGGGCGGGTACCACTCGCCCTGGAGCTGGATGTCCACGCGACCGTCGCCGTCGGCGGTGAACTCGATCCAGAGCGGCTCCCAGACCTTGCCCAGCCGCTTCTCGCAGGAGACTCCCATGCGCTCCTTGCCCTGCCCGAGGAACCCGCAGAAGCCGACGGAGGCGAGCCCGCTGGCGCGCGGACCGGAAAGGGTGATGCCGCCCTCGGTGACGGAGATGTCGATGCGCCCGGTCGTGCCCTGTGGGGCGGCGGGCAGGAGCGCC
>JACPDV010000393.1 GCA_016183835.1 Armatimonadota bacterium | reverse complement strand
TGCTGGTAACGCATGCCGCCGCACGAGAACCCCGGCATCTGAAGCTCGGTTCGCCCAAACCGTTTGTGAACCATCGAGTCCTCCTCCCCCGGCCGGTCCGCAGGCAGTATAGCACCCGCTGCCCGGGAGCCGTTCGTCAGATGGTGTTGACGTCCCATGCCGGGAGCGGCACCGGGAGGCATGTGTCGACCAGCTCGACCATCCTCCCGATGGCTCGTACCCCCGGCACTTCGCCGCCGTCCGGCGAGCCGAAGAGGGTCTGGATCATGGCCTCCTCGGAGTCCATCTCCAGCCCGTCGGCACCGCGCCACACGGTGCATCTCCCGCCGCCCGCCACCGGGTCGAGGCCCGCCACGAACACCGGATCGCAGCGCTCGGCGAACCAGCCTTCGAGCGCCCGCCAGAGCGCCGGGAAGGAGGGCACCTTCATCGTCCCGCCGATCCCGTGCACCGCGGCCGGGTAACCCTTGCTCGCCAGCCGCGCCGCCAACGCGTCGCGCCACGGCGTGTTGACCCTCAGCACGGCGCTCTCGCCCAGTTCCACCGCCAGGATGCGCAAGACGCCCGCCAGCACGTGCACGTCGCCGGCGTACTCCAGCACGGTGCGGTGCGCCCTGCCTTCGTGCTCGGCCGGAGTGGTGATCAGCAGACAGCCCACCGGCAGCCCGCCGGTCACGATCAGCAGGAACTCGACCTCCCGGCCGCAGCAGTGCTCGGCCCGCAGGATCACGCGGTAGTCGGACGCCGGCCGGACGAACCGCAGCCCGCGCTGAGACGCCAGGTGGACCAGCGTGGGCACGTCGTCCTCACTCGCCCGGCGCACGGTCACGGGGAGCGGCGGCGGCTTCTCGGGCGGCACGGTGAAGGTCTGCCCCGCCGCCAGGTGGTGCGCGCCCGACCGCCGGTAGAGCCCGCGCCCGCCGCTGATGTAGACCAGGTGGCAGCCGTGCTCCCGGAACCGCTCGTAGCTGGCTTCCAGCACGGCCGCCGCGAGGCCCTTCCCGCGGTGCTCCGCCACCGTGCAGACGCCGCCGACGAAGCCCATCCGCAGCCGCTGCCCGCCGACCAGGAAGTCACGCTCCAGCCGCAGGATCAGCGACACCGGCTCGCCGTGGTGGAAGAAGCCGAAGACGTTCTCCGCCACCTCGGGACAGAGGCCCATGGGCCAGTAGCGAAAGGCCTCGTCCACGCTCGGCAGCCAGGGCCGGAAGATGGACAGCATCATCTTCGCCCCGGCCTCCCGCTCCGCCGGCCGCACCGCGCGCGGGCCCTCGTAGTCGCTCAGGTCCATGCCGCCCTTACTCCTCCGCCCGCCACACACACTCGCCGCCCGCGAAGGTCATCGCCGGGCGCAACGCGTGAAGCCCCGCCGGGTCCACCGCGCCCGGATCGACGTCCAGCACCAGCAAGTCCGCGCGATAGCCGGGCGCAAGCCCTCCCAGGCCGCCCTCCCGCCCGCACGACCAGGCCGCGCCCACCGTGTAGCCCGCCAGCGCCTCACCCCACGTCAGCCGCTCCTCGGCATACCAGCCCTCTTCTCCCGGCGAGCCGTCGGCGCGGCGGCGCGTGACCGCCGCGTGCAGCCCGACGAACGGGCTCAGGCTCTCGACCGGCGCGTCCGAGCCGAACGCCAGCCGCGCGCCGCTGGAGAGGAGCGTGCGGAACGCGTAAGCGTAACGTCCGCGCGCGCCCCAGTGCCGGTCCACCATGGGCATGTCCTGGGTGGCGTGGATGGGCTGCATCGAGGCGATCACCTCCAGTTCGGCGAAGCGCCGCAGGTCGGCCGGGTGGATCACCTGGGCATGCTCGATCCGGTGTCGCAGTGAGCGGGCGCCTTCGACCTCGCGCGCGGCGGCGAAGGCGTCGAGCACCTCGCGCACGGCGCGGTCGCCGATGGCGTGCACCGCCGAAGGGATCCCCGCCGCCGCCGCGCGGAGCACCAGCGCACGCAGCTCGGACGGTTCCAGGCAGCACACGCCGTGGTCCCCGGGCCGGCCCTCGTAGGGCTCGATCATCCAGGCGGTGAGAGAGCCGAGCGCGCCGTCGGCGAAGAGCTTGAGATGCCCCAGCCGGAGCCACTCGTCGCCGAACCCGGTCCGCAGGCCGGCGTCGAGCACCGGATCGAGCTGCGCCGCAGAAAGGTGGCTGGTGACCCGCAGACGCAGCTCGCCCCGCTCGCGAAGGGTCTGGAATGCCCGGAGCGAGGCGGCGCCGTCGAGGCACTGCACGGCCGTGAGCCCCAGCCTGTGCGCTTCGCGCTGCGCCCGGTTCAGGGCCTCCACGTCGCTCGCGGCGGAGGGCTCGGGGATGTGCCGGGCGACCAGCCCCATGGCGTCCTCGAAGAGGATCCCGGTGGGCCGGCCGTCCGCGTCGCAGAGCACCCGCTCGGGCGAGCCGGGGGCGCGGTCGGCCAGCCCTGCGAGGGCCAGCGCGGCGCTGTTGCACCAACAGGCGTGGCCGCTCTTGTGGGCCAGGCAGACCGGGCGGTCGGGGGCCACGGAGTCGAGCTGCCAGCGCGTGGGGAAGGCGCCGCCCGGCCACAGCTCTTGCAGCCAGCCGCGGCCGAGGAGCCACTCGCCGGGCGGCAGCCCGTCCGCGAAGGCCTTCACCCGCGCGAGCGCCTCGTCGGGCGAGGGCACCTCGAAGACGTCCAGCCGGCTCAGACTGCGGCCGAGCATGAGGCAGTGGAGGTGGCTGTCGTGGAGGCCGGGGAGCACCGTACGGCCGGCCAGGTCGAGGGTCTCGGCGGGCTCGTCCGGCGGCTCGCCGACGGCGGCGATGCGGCCGTTGCGGAGGAGGATGTCGCACGGTTCAGACAGGCCCTCCAGGGTCCGGATGCGCGCGCCGCGGAGGAGGAGCGGTCCGGGAGGCGCGGTCATGGCCGCTGCTCCTCCGCAGGTCCACGCCGATGCCGCGCCGACGCAGCGCGGCGTAGGGGCGGGGCTTGCCCCGCCCGGGCCTTGCACCGGAACACACCTGCCAACGACGTGTGAACGAGCGTGGTCGCGCACCGGGCGGGGCAAGCCCCGCCCCTACGG
>JACPDV010000392.1 GCA_016183835.1 Armatimonadota bacterium | reverse complement strand
GCATCACCTCCGACAAGGAGAACCTGCCGTTCCCGATGGCGCCTGTGGCGGCGCAGGGCATCACCGCCCTGGCCGAGGTCACCAGCAAGTCCGAGACCTGGCGCTGGCGGATGTTCTCCATCGGCGCCATGCTCGGCATCGTCTTCGGCGCGGTCTACGTGGGCATCCCGGCGGTCACCGGCGCCGTGCTCAGCAAGCCGCTCAAGCTGCTGCCCATCCCCTTCCTCGATCTGACGCAGAAGACGGAGTCGTTCCTCCCGGCGACCGCCACGGGCATCACCTGCAACATCGGCGCGATCCTCACGGGCACGGTGATCCCGTTCTACGCCGTGGTCGGATCGTTCATCGCCGCCATCGGCACGTTCTTCATGAACCCGTGGCTCTACTACCACGGCATGCTGCCGACCTGGCGCTACGGGATGGATGCCATCCAGACCAGCTTCGCCACCAAATCGCGCTGGCCATCGCCGCGGCCAGCCTGCTCGACATCGGGCGGGACTGGGTGCGAGAGAGCCGGCTGCGCACCGCCACGGATCAGCGCGACACCGGCTGGACCCCGCCGCCCGGGCGCGGCGACTTCCCCATTTGGGTCGGCATCGCGCTGTGGGTCTTCGCCACCTGCTTCTACATTGCGCTCTGCCGCATCCTGGTGCCCGGCTTCCCGTGGGTCTTCTTCATCTTCTTCGGGCTGATCTGGACGCCCATCGAGAGTTACGTCAGCGCCCGGGTGCGCGGTATCGCGGGGCAGTACATCGGCATCCCCTTCGAGCGCGAGGCGGCGTTCATCCTCTCGGGTTACAAGGGCGTCGACATCTGGTTCGCGCCGATTCCGCAGAAGAACTACGCCGGCATCGCCGAGCAGTTCCGCGTGGTGGAGTTGACCGGCACGCGTTTCACCTCCATCCTGTGGGCCGAGATCTGGATGTTTCCGATCGTGCTCACGGCCAGCTTCGTCTACTGGCAGTTCCTCTGGAAGCTGGCCGAGATCCCCAGCGTCCAGTACCCGTACGCCCAGAAGTTCTGGCAGTTGGCCTCGCTCAACTCGGCGCTCTGGTACACCGCCACCGCGGAGGGCAACGCCTTCCTGCTCAAGGCCCTCAAGTGGCAGGTGGCCGCGATCGCCGGCGGCTCGGCCTTCGTCGCCTACCAGGTGTTCTCGTTCTTCAAGCTGCCCATCACCATGATCTACGGCGTGATCCGCGGCCTGGGTTACCTGCCGCTGTCGATCCTGCCGGAGATCGTCGGCGCCGTGATCGCGCAGTTCTACCTGATCCCGCGCTACGGCGCCAAGCAATGGAAGCTCTACGCCACGGTGCTCTGCGCCGGCTTCTCGTGCGGCATGGGGCTGATCGGCATGGCCTGCGTGGCCGTGGCCATGATCCAGAGAAGCGTGTCGCAGTTGCCGTTCTGAGCAGGCATCCCGAGGCCGTGTCCGCCGTAGGGGCGACCCTTGTGGTCGCCCGTCCCCGCTTTGAGGGCTGCGCGCCGGCACCGGACGGGCGACCACAAGGGTCGCCCCTACGCGGAGCCGAGCGACGCGAGGTGCTCCATGCAGAAGATCGTCGCCGCCGCGCTCGGCCGCGCTGAGATCGAGTACGTCCGCCCGTTCGTCATCGCCTCCGGACCCATGCGCACCGCCACGAGCGTGATCGTCGCGCTGCGGTCCGAGGACGGCACCGTGGGGATCGGCGAGACGACCTGCATGACCGCCTACACGGGGCAAACCGAGGAGGGCGTCACCGCGGCGCTCGAGCACTGGCTGCTCCCGGCGATCATGGGGCTGGAGCCCACCGCGATCCAGCAAGTCCACTACATCATGGACCGCCACCTGCGCGAGAACGACCTGGCCAAGGCGGCCGTGGACATCGCCTGCTACGACCTGGCCGGGAGGTTGCTCGGCGTGCCGGTGTACGAGCTCCTGGGCGGCAAGGTGCGTGACGAAGTGCGCCTCGCCTGGGCGGTGGGGCTGGGCACGGTCGACGAGATGGTGGCCGAGGCGGTGGACTGGGCGTCACGCGGGTTCGCGATCAAGGTCAAGATCGGCATCGAGCCGGAGCAGGACCTGCGCAACGTGTTGGCCATCCGGAAGGCCATCGGCGACGAAGCGATCCTGCGGGTGGATGCGAACGCGGGCTACGACGTGGCCACGGCGGTGAGCATCCTGCCGCGCATGGAGGAGGCCAACCTGCAGCTCATCGAGCAGCCGGTGGGTCGCTACGACCTGCCGGGCATGGCGCGCTGCCGGGCGGTCTGCCGCAGCCCGATCCTGGCCGACGAGAGCCAGCACACGCCGCTGGACACGCTCAACATCCTCCGCGCCGGGGCGGCGGACATCGTCAACACGAAGATCGTCAAGCCGGGCGGGCTGTATCCCTCCAGGCAGGTAGCGGCCTTGGCGGAGGTGGGCGGGTTGAAGGCGATGGTCGGCTCGATGCCGGAGATCGCGCCGGACGGGCCGGGGCTGGGGGTGGAACTGCGGGAGACGGTGGAGCTGCGGTGGCTGTAGCGGAGGGGGTGTAGGGTGTAGGGTGTAGGGGTGTAGGGGTGTAGGGGTATAGGGGTGTCGGCGTGTAGGGCCACGCCGTCGGCGTGGCCGTCCGAGGGCCGACAACCGCAGGTCCTGCCTCACCAACCGGGAACGAACACGTCGCGCGGTGCGGTGTTACCATCGTCGTGTGGGGAGCGGGCGATGGATGGTGACGACGGCGCGACCGAGTACCGCTGCAAGCGGCCGGTCCAGCTCATCGAGGTGGGCTTGGCCCTGGCGCTGTTGGCGGTGGCCGCGACCGCCTTGTGGACCATTGCACACACCGGGGGCTGGGCGGGCCTGAAGCACCCCAAAGTGGTCATCCTGCTGGGTTACGTCGTCGCGACGCTGGCGCTCCTCATTCGGCGCGTCCTGCTCCGCCGGCGTGTCGTGCGAGTGGGCCGGCTCGGGATGCAGTTGGGCAAGGATGGGTGGGTCGAGTGGCAGGGCATGGCCAGCATCGTGCGCGTCGGCCTCGACTCCGGGCTGAGCTACGGGCTTGTGGACCGGGCGGGACGCCATAGGGTCGCACCCGCTCCGACCGTGTCCGACGGTCCCGACGCGCGGAGTCGCGTCCTGCCTATGCTCGCGCTGGTTATAGCGGTGGTGTTCTTCGTTGCCATGGCGGTGCTGAGGGGCCGCAACGACTCAGCCCCGGGACTGGACCCGATTGCCAGGTTCATGCTGATCGGGGCGGGCCTCTGCACGGTGTTGCTGTTCATGCTGCTCCAGTCCGGGTTTGCCCAGTCTGCCCAGCAGTGGCTGGAGAACGGGGACACGCTCTGCTCCGGGACCCGTGGCTCTGAGCAGAGGATCCGGCTGGCGGATGTGGCGAGCGTCGCGCTGTCGTGTCCACTCCTGGGTCGGCAACGCGCGTTGGTGCGCTCGATGGACGGCAGCCGTCCCGTAGCCCTCGACCTGGCGCATGCCGGGTCGTTCGGGTTGCTGGAGCAGGTGACCCACCGGGCCGGGCAGGCGGAGGTGACGGTGCGAGGTCTGGACCGCTTCCCGCCGACCACGCGGCGGCTGATCGAGCGGCTCATTGACCACCGCCACGAGCCGCCGCCGACCGTCGAGGAGGGGCCGGCATGACGGACGGCTCAGACGGCTCCACCACACAGACCTACTGCCCCCCGGCACGCACGCGCTACGGAGGTTGGCTCGCCACCGCGTTCGTGGCCGTGGTGATGGTGGCCATGGGCTGCGCGATGGGCCTGCACCGGCACCTGGAGCGGCCGGCAGCATGGGTCCTCATGGGCTACCTGGCGCTGATGGTCGTCCTCTATGCCTACATGGCGTGGTGGCAGACGCAGCGCGCATCGTGGTCACTGACCGTGACGGATACCGGTGTGACACGCCTCGACGCGAAGCGCGAAGTGCACCTCGACTGGCGCGAGGTCACTGGGCTGCACATCAGAGGGATGCCGGGCCGGGCCACCTACTCACTTGCCACGTGTGACGGGCGGGCGCTGGAGGCGCCGCTGACCCTGCTCGGCGCGCAGGCCGAGGCGCTGGACCCGGTGTTCTGGGAGCGGCTGACGGTCGCACGTGAGCGTTGGCAGTCGGCACTCTGGGAGGAGCCATGGTCTTACAGCCTGATGCGCAACGAGTTCAGGAATCTGGCCTTCACCGTGCCGGTCCTCATTGGCTTCGGGTTCGTGTACAACGGCGTCCTCGGCCGCTACGCCCCTGAGATGGTGAAGAGCACGCCGGGAGAGCTGGCGTTGATCGGTCTGGTGTGCGAGCTGGCCGCGCTCGGCGCCCACCGGTACCTCGGCCGCTGGGGCTACCGGCTGACAGCGGACACGATGGCGGAGACCGGGGTGCGGCGAACCCTGACGATCCCGCTCGCCGAGGCCGACCGTGTCCAACTGGTGCGAGGCGTCGGCGGCGCCGACTTCCTCACCGTGCGGCGGGCGAAGGACCGCATCCAAGTCTCATGGCAGGCTCCCGATTTCCGGCTGGTGCTGGACCACGTTCTCCACGCCGCCACCAACGCCGTCATCGAGGTCGAAAACCGCACCCGCAAGCCGGCCAACTGGGAGTGCCTCCTGGCCGACCTGCCCGCTGAGCGGATCGTTCGAGTGCCCTCGCGCGGTCAGCCGCCCGCCTCCTGACCCACCGCCAACCCGCCCGCCCGCGACGGGAACCAGCGATCGCGCAGCCGCAGCGCCGGCTGCTCCACCACCATCCCCGTCACATAGCCGACCCCCACGGCCGCCGCCGTGAACAGCACGAACAGCAGCAGTCGCGCCGGCCAGCCCTCCGCCTGCGGCAGAAAGCCATGCTTGCTCAGCCACACGAACCCCGTCTCCACCGGCCGGTGGAACAGGTAGATCGAGTACGAGTGGAATCCCACGAACGCCATCGCCCGCTTCAGCCGGCCGGGCGGCCTGGGGGAGCTGCCGTCGCGCGGGATCATCGCCAGCGCCACCACCCCCACACCACCCAGCGCCACGCTCGTGAACGTCAGTGTGACCCAGAGGAACGACCGGCTGCCGTCCAGCAGCGCCGGCAGGTAGCAGAGCGCGCTCACGAATGCGATCCAGCCGCGGCGGCGGTTCACCCAGTGGGTCAGCGCCGGGCGACGGAAGTGGTACCAGTACGCCAGCCACACGCCCCAGCCCAGCTCGTCGATGCGCAGGTGCGTGCGCGCCATGTTGACTTCGAAGCCGTACGGCCGGCCGGTGCAGACCGCCGTCAGCACGCGCAGGCCGATCACCGCCAGGCCCGCCAGCGGCAGGATCCACGCCAGGCTGCGGAAGGGGTCCGCCTCGCCGCGCCGCGAGCGCGCCAGGAGCACCAGGCAGCCGGTCAGGAGGAAGTAGAAGTGCTCCTCGATGGCCAGCGACCACGTGTGGTCCCAGCGCATCGCGAAGTAGTTGTGCACGTAGAGGCATTGCCCGCCGAAGACGCGGGCGTAATGCGCTACGTCCTCGCCGCGCCACCCGTCCACCAGGAACGTGCCCACGATCAGGAGGTAGTAGTTCGGGTAGATCTTGAAGCCGCGGCGAATCAGGAACGTCCAGCCGCGCAGGTCGCCGTGCTTCTGGTACTCCACGAACAGCAGCCCGGAGACGAGGAAGCCGCTGAGGACAAAGAACAGGTCCACCCCCGTGCCGCCGGCGAACATCAGCCGGCCCCACGCGCGGCCGGCGAGCGACTCGGACTTCCAGCCGTAGAACTGCTGGAAGTGCACCACCAGCACGCCGAGCACCGCCACGCAGCGGAGCAGGTCGAGCGACTGCAGCCGGCCGGAGCGGCCTACGGACGCGGGTCGTTGACGAACCGGTTCAGCCACTCGGTCTGCTCCCACCACATGTGCAACACGGACTCCCTCGCCCGGTAGCCGTGGCTCTCTCCCGGCAGGAGCACCAGCCGGCACGTGGCCCCGTGGCCCTTCAACGCATTGTAGAGCCGCTCGCTCTGCATCGGGTAGGTGCCCGAGTTGCTATCGGCCTCGCCGTGGAGCAGCAAGACCGGCGCCTTGATGCGATCCACGTGCATGAAGGCCGACATTGCCGCGTAGACCTCCGGCGCCTGCCAATAGGTGCGCTCCTCGGCCTGGAAGCCGAACGGCGTGAGGGTGCGGTTGTACGCACCCGAGCGCGCCGCGCCGGCCTGGAACAGATCGCAGTGGGCGAGCAGGTTGGCGGTCATGAAGGCGCCGTAGGAGTGCCCGCCCACCGCCAGCCGATCCGCGCTGCCCACGCCACGGCGCACCAGCTCCTCCACCGCCGCCCGCGCCGAGGCGACGAGCTGGGCGACGTAGGTGTCGTTGGCCTCGGTGTCGCCCTCGCCGATGATGGGCATGGTCGGCCCGTCGAGCACCGCCCAGCCCTGGGTCAGCATCGGCAGCGGGCCGTGGGGCGAGATGCGCGGAAAACGGTACGGGCTGTCGGTGACCTGCCCGGCGGCGTCGGCCGACTTGAACTCGCGCGGGTAGGCCCAGAGGAGCGTCGGGAGCGGTCCGTGGTCAGGTGACCAGCCGGGCGGGGTGTAGAGCGTGGCGGTGAGCTGCACGCCGTCGTCGCGCGGGTAGCGGATCAGCTCCTTCCGCACGTCGCGCAAGTCGGGGTAGGGATGGCGGAAGGTGGTCACCGGGCGCAGCTCGCCGGTGGCCAGGTCGCGGGCGTGGTAGTTGGGCGGCTCGGCGGGCGACTCGCGGACGGTGAGAAGGCGCGGTCCAGCCTCGTCGAGGAGCGCGACGGGACGTTCGAACCAGGGCGCCTCCGAGCGCCAGAGGCGGGTGGTCTCGCCGGTGGCGAGGTCGAGCCGGTCGACGAACGGGCGGTCGCCCTCGGGCGAAGCGCCCTGGCCGAGGAAGAGAAGCGCGCCGTCGAGGCGGTGCAGGACGTGGCGCCCGTTGCCGGCAGGCCGCATCAGGGGCGTGCCGGGGTCGCTGTAACGGTCCTCGAAGGAGCGGTCGAAAAGAAGATTCGGCTCGGCCCCCGGCTCATCCGGCGCCACCTGCCAGACACGTTCGTGCCGGTTCTTCCACCACCCTTCGTAGATCAGCGCCAGGCCTTCGTCGCCCCACCGCACACCACCACAGCGGAGGGCCAGGTCGGTGAGCGCGCGCGGGTCGCCCTCGAACGGCGCCGCGAGGAGGCACAATCGGTCGCGCACCTCCGCCGGCACGGCCGGGTCGCCGCCGTCGAGCGCCTCGACCCAATGGAGCGTGGCAGGCGCATCGTCGCGCCAGCCGACGCTCCGCGGGCCGGTGGGCACGGCGTCGAAGGTGATGGGCACCTCCTCGGCCAGCGGCACGCGAGCGATGGTGCGGGTCCAGGCGGCGTCGGCCGCCCAGACCTCGATCGCGTGGGCAAAGCGGTGCACCGGCACCAGCCGAGAGAAGGGCGGCTCGGCGCGGTCCACCAGCAGCACCGAACCATCGGGCGACGGCTCGCAGCGGCGGTAGAGCCCCGGCTCGCCGAGGGAGGTAGCGGCGCCGTCGAGCCCGACGCGAACCAGTTGGCAGGTGGTGTGCCAGACGAAGAGTGCGTCGTCGTGCTCGTTGCGGAGGAGATCTTGGAAGGTGGGCGCCGGGGCGGTGCGGCCGAGGCTCTCCTGCACATTGGGGCCGAGCGGGGTCTCCGGCGGCTCGGGCGGCGGCGGCATGTCGGGCACGAGTTGGCGCGTCACCCAGCCGCTGGAATCGGGGAGCCAGGTGTACGGCATGCCGTAGGAGGCGTTGAGCACCGGCCCGGTGACCGACCGGACGACGGCGCTGTCGAGGTCGGCGGTGCAGAGCTGGATGCCCTCGTCGGTGACGGCGCAAAAGGCGACCTGCGTGCTGTCGGGCGACCAGGCGATCCAGGCGTAGCGGCGCGCCGGCGGCAGGCCGGCCAGCGGTCGCTGCGTGCCGTCGCCGAGGCGCTGGAGCGTGAGGCCGGTGTAGCCGCTGAGCCGGCTGGGCCCGTGGTTGCGCGGGTCGATGCGAAGGCCGGCGAGGCGCAGCTCGGGCCGGGCGACCTCGGCGATGGGCGGCAGACCCTCAGGCTGGAGGAGCACGAGGTGGGCGCGATCGGGCGAGAGGGAGACGTGGGGCGTCTCGGGCGCGTCGATGAGCTGGAGGATGGCCTCGGGCGGCAGGCAGTACCCGTTCGTCGCTGGGGACACGCGGCATCTCCGGACGAGGGGTGGGGTTGGCGGCGGCGGGCGTGGTCCCTCCCCGCGCGGCGCGAAGCCGCGGCCGCCTACGAGCCCGCTGCCGGCAGCAGCCCGGCCCGCCGCAGGAACTGCCGCGCCACCTCACCGGACGAGCGTTTGCGTCCGTCCACCTCGTAGTTGAGCTGCCGCATGGCGGCGTCGTCGAGGCGTCCGGCCAGCAGCTCCAGCGCCTCCCGCAGCTCCGGGTGGGCCTGCAGCGCCTCGCCGCGCACCACGGGGGCGCAGTAGTAGGGCGGGAACAGGCCGTGGTCGTCCTCGAGGCCCTGCAGGCCGAGAGCCGTGATGCGGCCGTCGGTGCCGAAACCGCAGATCACGTCCACCTCGCCCGCCGCGGCGGCCTTGTACATCAGGCCCGGGTCCAGCATCCTCACCTTCTCGAACGCGAAGCCGTAGAGCTTGCGGAAGCAAGGATAGCCGTCCGGGCGCTCGCTGAACTCGCCGGAGAAACCGGCGCGTAAGGGGCCGGCGGCGGCCAGGTCGGACACGCGGTGCCAGCCGTGCTGGCGCGCGTCGGCGGCGCGGACGCAGATGGTGTAGGTGTTGTTGAACCCGAACGGTCGGAGCCAGGCGGCCCCGAAGCGTTGCCTGTAGCCATCGGACACGAGGCGGTAGACCTCGTCCGGGTCCTTCTTCGCCGGCAGCTTCAGCACGTTCATCAGCCCGGTGCCGGTGTACTCGGCGTAGAGGTCGACATCGCCACGAACGAGCGCGGCGTGGAGGATCTTCGTGCCCTCCAGGCCGAAGCGGCGGTCCACGGCGAGGTTGGTGCGATGCTCGGTCAGCAGGGCCATCATCTCGCCGATCAGGTACTGCTCGGTGAAGCTCTTGGCCCCCACGACCACCTTGCCGGTCTTGGGTCCCGCGGATGGTGCTTGTGGCGCGCCGGCCGCCAAGAACAGTCCGCACGCGGTGAGCACGAGGGCCGGCGAGACGGCCCAGGCGACCGCGCGGGCGGGCGACGGTGCGCGCCCGGTGACGGGGTCCCGCCGGACGTGGGCCTCGACGCGCCCGATCGCGTAGTCGAGGACCAGGGCCAGCACCGCGGCGGGCAAGGCGCCGAGGAGGATCAGATTGTTCTGGTTCCGCTGCAGGCCGAGGAAGATGAACTCTCCCAGGCCGCCGGCGCCGATGAAGGCGGCCAGGGTGGCCACGCCCACGCAGATCACCGTGGCGGTGCGGAGTCCGGCGACGATCACGGGCAGGGCCAGTGGCAGCTCGACGTAGAGGAAGCGGCCGCGGGGCGTGAAGCCCATGGCGTCGCCGGCCTCGACCATCTCCGCCGGCACGCCGTCCAGGCCAGCGTAGGTGTTGCGGACGATGGGGAGCAGCGCGTAGACGGCGAGGGCCACGATGGCGGGTGGCACGCCGATCCCCATCACCGGCAAGAGCAGTCCGAGCAACGCCACACTGGGCACCGTCTGGACCACGCCTGCCAGACCCAGGATCGGCCCGCGGGCGCCGGCACTGGCCTTGACCCAGAGCCCCAGCGGCACGCCGACGGCCACCGCGGCGGCCATGGCGGCGCCGGTGAGCAGCAGGTGCTGGATCAGCCGCTCGCCCAGTTCCACCCGGCGCTGCAGCAGGAGGGGAAGCAGCTCGCTCATGGCAGGCCGTCCTCGTGCAGGGCAAGCTGGCGGGTCTTCTTCTCGAACAGCTCGCGGACGAAGTCGGTGCCGGGCTGGCGCAGGATTTCGTGCGGTGTGCCGATCTGGTCGAGTGCGCCATCGTGCATGACGGCGATGCGGTCGGCCAAGGTGAGGGCCTCGAAGATGTCGTGCGTGACGAACACAATGGTCTTGCCGAGCTTCTGTTTGAGCGCCAGGAGCTCCTGCTGCAACTGCTCGCGGGTGAGGGCGTCGAGCGCGCCGAAGGGCTCGTCCATCAGCAGCACGGCGGGGTCCGCGGCCAGAGCGCGGGCGACGCCGACGCGCTGCTGCTCCCCGCCCGAGAGGCCGGTCGGCGACCGGTCGGCGTAGGCCGCCGGGTCCAGACCGACCGTGGCAAGCAGCGCTCACGCCCGCCGGTCGCGCTCCGACGCCGCGGTGCCAAGCAGCCACGGCACGATGCCGACGTTGTCGATCACGCTCAAGTGGGGGAACAGCCCCACGCCCTGGAAGACGTAGCCGATGGAGCGGCGCAGCTCGACCGGGTCGCGTTGCAGCACGTCCACGCCGTCGACCAGGACGGTGCCGGAGGTGGGCTCGATGAGCCGGTTGATCATCTTGAGCATGGTGGTCTTCCCTCCGGCCCTCGTCGAACGACTTGGACACCTCATGCAGCTCGATCATCGACGGCTCCGGCCAGGCTCAGCGGCGCACCAGCTCGAAAATGCCAAGCAGTCCGTGCGCGGCGCCGAGGCCCTGCTGCAGATCGATCTCGAGCATCCGCAGCACGTAGCCGAGCTGCGGCTCGATGATGTTCGCCAGCGGGTCGCCCATCTCGAACCAGCCGACGTTGGCGACCACGTTGCGGATGGTGTGGATGGCCTTGCAGACGCCTTCCGGGTGGTTGTCGTTGGCCTCGCAGGGCTGGTTCGGCTCGCCCTCGTCGCGATGCCCGTCGCCGGCGACAGCGTCGATGCGCGCCAGGACCACGTTGTTCCAGGCCATCTGGTAGGTCTCGTAGAAGTGATTCAGCTCCGGGTGGCCCGGCGCGGGGAGGTAGTCGAACAGCAGCTCCCGGAGATCGGTGCGGCGGTTGAACTCGTGGAGGCTGGCGACGACCCGGCGGACGGGCCGGGCGTTGGGGTTGAACTCGGCCGTGTCCATGTGGCGGCCGACCAGGATCGAGCGGTCGCGGACGTCCTGCCGGGCGATGTCGACGCCGTGACGGCCCGCGCGGGCGCAGACGAAGTCGACCAGCTCACAACCGCCCCAGAAGCGCAGCGGGAAGGTCAGCGGCTCCACGTCGGCGCGGACCTCCGGAGGGTAGACGTACGACATCGAATACGGGCGCATCGTCTCGGCGCCCTCCTCGGGCGCGTCCCAGTACTGCTGCCACTCGTAGGAGTAGCGGCCGACCATGTCGCCCACGAACACGGCCCGCGGGCCCATGTGGTGGCAGATGCCGTCGATCACGCGGCCGAGGGCGTCGTCGTCGAGGTGGGAGAGCGAGCCGAACGAGGAGAAGTAGATGTCATACGGCTCCTCGTCCGGCGCCAGCGGCAGGCCGTCCCTGAGGTCCGCCACCTCGAACTGGAGCTTGGGATCGGTGCTGTAGCGCTCGCGGGCCTTCTCGATCATCGCCGGGCTGATGTCGACGCCCTTGTAGCCGCCGAGGATCCAGTCGGGCATGACCCTGAGGTGGTCGGCGCCCACGCCCATGCCCTCGTGCTGCACGGTGGTGAGGATCTCGTAGCCCTCGCCCGCGCCGCAGCCCAGGTCGATCACGCGCAAGCGGGAGAGGCTGCGGAGCTTCTCCTCCACCAGCGCCGAGAGGAAGTCGCGCAGGGCCTGGCGGTTGATCTGGTCCTCCCAGCAGCGGCGCACGTTGTCCTGCTTGCCGAACAAGCCGCCGCTGTCGCGCTCGTAGGCGCCTGCCGCCACCAACTGCGTGTAGTTCTCGATCTCCACGGGTTCTATCATGATCCTCCGGCAGCCGGGCAAGTGGCTGCCCCTCCGTACGGCTCCAGGCGTTGAGCCCGCCCAGCGCCTCGGCCCCCCCGGGCGGTGTTCCGGATCAGTACCCTCATTTTGCCGTCGAGAGGGCCGCGCACAGCCGCCGATCGTCACAGGGCGGCAACAACGACGGCCCGAAGCGGCGCTGGAGGCGGTCTGGTGGTCTTCCGGAGTCGACAGACGGCGGGGTTTCGGCCAAGCGTGACCTGCGAGTCCGGAACAGCTCGGTGCGGGATCGGCCGGCTCTCTGCCCGGGCCGCGCGGGCGGATTCGACCGGCCCGCGGGGTAGCGATGATCCCGCCGTGCGACGAGGGCGGAGGAGGGCTGCCATGCGATCGAGCCGGCGCCGTCGTGCGGGGGCGGGTGTGCGGTGGGCCGCACATGAACCCGACGCAGGTGAGCGTGTCGCCGGGCGGGAGTGATCGGACGGCCTGAGGGGTATACCTCACGCACCTGCCAAGGGCTAAGAGGGATGGCCATGCGCTCGAACTGGCGCCGTCTGACACTGCCTGGAGCGGTGTGGATCGCGTTCTGTGGGATCCCGGCGTGCATGCCCGTACAGTCCGCGGATGGGGGTGGCCGGGCGGAGGCCGGGCTGTCCTACGAAGCTGCCGCGGCCGATCTGCGGCAGCGCTGGGCGGGCAACCTGCCCGACCGACCCGTCAGACTGGCCACGTTCCCCCTCCGGCTTGAGGACATCGCCCAGATCCGTCCGCTCGGGCTGATGGCCAGCGGGCATGTGACTCCGAGCGATCATCTCTACGTGATCCCCAGACTGACCACCGACCCGGCCGACCGCTACCCGGTCCTTGCCGTGGCCGACGGCAAGATTGTCGAGATCCAGTGGCGGCCGATGGGCAGCCCGGACCCCACGGTCTTCGACCGCCCAGTGGATCTGCGCGTGGTGCTGCAGCACTCGGCGTCCTGCTTCAGCTACCTGGACCACCTGGTGCAGCTCGAACCCGAGATCGCTGCCCCGGTGGGGCACCTCGCCCCGGGTCAGCCGATCCATGTGGCGGTGCCGATCAAAGCCGGACAGGTGATCGGCCGGATCGGCCACCAGACGTTCGACTTCTCGCTGATCGACCTGAACGTGCCGCGCCGCGAATTCGTCCGGCCGGAGCAGTATGCAGTCCATGATCCTTGGAAGCTCTTCACCGTGGATCCGTTCGACTACGTGGACGAGCCACTCCGCACGGCGTTGCTGCACCTCAACCCGCGCCACACGTCGCCCCTCGGGGGGCGTATCGGCTACGACGCCGAGGGCACGCTGGGCGGCAACTGGTACCGGCAAGGCACGGGCGGATACTCGGGACTGAACCGCCGGCTCGACTACTGGGTGGGCCACCTCTCGTTCGCCTATCACTACATGGACCCGACGCAGGTGATCGTCTCCGTCGGCGACTTCGGCGGCCGGCCGCGTCAGTTCCAGGTGCGCGGCAACGGGCCGGATCCCGCGAGCGTGACGCCCGACACGGGCCTGGTGCGCTATGAGCTGGTGGTGCCGCACGTGGACGACAGGACCGGCCGGCTGTTCGAGGACTACCACGAACGCTACGAGGGCGTGTTGCTCGTGCAGATGCTGGGTGGCGCGGCGGCCGAGGTGGAACCGTTTGCCGGCAAGTCGCCGGACGAGGTGCGTGGGTTCACGTTCGCCCATCGGCTGTACGAGCGGTGAACGGTGCGCGGGCATAGGGATCTGGAGCGCCGAGCGCTCACGAGCGAGCCGGGCGGGCGGGCGGTGGAGCAGCCGCCTCAGCCGGCGGCGTGACCCGCACGAAGCGCTCCTCCCACCAGTCGCCGAAGCGCACCGGCAGGGCGATCACGCGCAACCAGCGGGTGAACGGCCACCACGGGTCGCGGCGGTGGCCGCCGGTGACCTTGGACAGGAGCGGCAGGAGCCACATCAGCGTGGCCGACACCGGGAGGAGGGCTATCCAGCCCATCAGCCCGATCACGCGGCCGAGGGTGCGGGTCATAGCTGCTCCTCCGCCCGGCGGCTGAGCACGCCGGAGAGTACGGCGCAGGCCACCGACACGGCGGCCATGGCGAACATCGCCGACCGGATGCCGGCGCTCTCGCGGATCCACTGCCCCACGAGCAGCGACGAGGCGGCGCCCATGTCGCGCCAGAAGAAGATGGCGCCGTAGACATTCTGCCGCCGCTCGCGCCGCGCGTGATCCCCGATCAGCGCCAGGGTGAGGAGCGGCACCAGCCCGCCCTGGGCGCCGAGGAGCACGGCACAGACCCCCATCGCCAGAAGACTGCCGGGCAGCACCGCGACGAGGAGCAGCCCGAAGGGGTCGGTCGCC
>JACPDV010000399.1 GCA_016183835.1 Armatimonadota bacterium | reverse complement strand
CGCCGCGCTCGAGGCGCGCCTCGCCGCGCGGCTCGACGGGATCGAGGCCGAGCCGGCCGAGCCGGCCGCGTCCGTTCGCCCGCAGCGTGCGGCCGCGCCGCGCCGCGCGCCGCGCCGCGCCTGGATCACGCCGGCGCGCGTGGCCGCCCTCGCCGCGCTGTTCGTGCTCGGCGCGCTCCCCTTCTCCCTGCACCGCCGGCCGCAGTGGGATTTCCATCCCGATGCACTCGCCCGCAATCATACCTACTGGCAGGATCAGTTCCGCGCCCAGCCGGCGAGCCAGGTGATCACTCCCGCGGAGGAGGCCAGCCGGCTGGCCCGGGTGGTCAACTACGCGGTGACGCCGCCCAACACCGAGGCGCTCGGCGCCAGGCTGGTGGGCTGCACCGCGTGCAAGGGCTCGTTCCCGACGCACAAGCCGGTGGCGGTGTTCGTCATGCGCCGCGGCACCGACAACGACATGACCCTCTTCGAGCTCAAAGCGCCACACGACACGGTGACGCAGCACGGCTTCCAGCCGCTCGACGGCCGTGACGTGCAGGTGGCCAGCTCGCAGGGCGTGAACCTGGCGCTGTGGTCTGCCGAGAACCTGCACCTCTGCCTGGCCTCGAACCGCAGCGCCGTGCGCGAGCTGGCCGACCTGGTGCCCCGCGCGGTGGGCGGCTGCCCAACGGCCGCGGAGCGGCCGCGCGGCGACTACGGCCTGCAGCTCGTGTCCGACGGACGGTGAGCCGTGGGCCGTCGGCGCTCCATTCCGCACCGTTCACTGCTCACCGTTCACCGTTCACGCTCCGCGCACCGGCGTTGACAGAAGGCGCCCGCCTGCGTATACTTCCCGGGTGCTGCCCAGCGCGCGCCGCGTCGCTTCTTTTCCCGTTTCCGCGCGGAGTTCTCCATGTTCGAGGGCTTGACCGAACGCCTGCTCGGGGTGTTCGACCGGCTCAAGCGAAAAGGCGTCTTGACGGAGGAGGATGTCACCACCAGCCTCCGTCAGATTCGGCTTGTCCTCCTGGAAGCCGATGTCAGCTTCAAAGTCGTGCGTGATTTCCTCGCCCGGGTGAAGGCGCGCGCCGTAGGCGAGGAGGTGCTCGGCAGCCTCACCCCCGGCCAGCAGATGGTCAAGATCGTCAACCAGGAGCTGATCACGCTCCTGGCCGGCGAGGGCGGCGAGCAGGAGCTCAGGCTCACCGGTGAGCGGCCGGTGGTGCTGGTCGCCGGGCTCAACGGCTCGGGCAAGACCACCACGGCCGCGAAGCTGGCGGTGTGGTATCGCGATCGCCGACGGAAGCCGCTCCTGGTGGCCACCGACGTGCACCGTCCGGCGGCCATCGCGCAGCTCGAGACGCTGGGGGAGCGGTGCGCCACGCCGGTGTTCCAGATGGGCGACCGGCAGGAGCCGGTACACATCGCCCGCGCCGCGCTGAGCCACGCCGCGGCGCACGGGCAGGATCTGCTGATCATCGACACCGCCGGCCGCCTGCACATCGACGACGCCCTGATGCAGGAGCTGGCCGAGCTCAAGCGCGGCGTCGAGGTGCAGCAGACCTGGCTCGTGCTCGACGCCATGACCGGCCAGGACGCGGTGACCGTGGCCGACGAGTTTGAGAAGCAGGTGGGGGTGGACGGCTACATCCTCTCCAAGATGGACTCCGACGCCCGCGGCGGCGCGGCGCTGTCCATCCGCGCGGTGACCGGCAAGCCGATCCGCTTCCTGGGCATCGGCGAGAAGGTGGGCGACCTCGAGGAGTACCACGCCGACCGGATCGCCAACCGCATCCTCGGCATGGGCGACGTGCTGTCGCTGATCGAGCGCGCCGAGGCGGCGGTGGACGAGCAGGTGGCCGCCGAACTCGAGGAGCGGCTGCGCAACAACCAGTTCGATCTGGAGGATTTCCGCACGCAGCTCGGCCAGGTCCACAAGCTGGGCCCGCTCGAGCAGGTGCTGGGGATGCTGCCCGGCATGGGGCAGGCGCTGGCGAGCGGTCAGATGGTGGTGGACGAGTCCCGGCTGAAGCATTGGCAGGCGATCCTGGACTCGATGACGGTGTACGAGCGGCGCAATCCCGAGGTGATCAAGAACTCGCGCCGGAAGCGGATCGCGGCCGGGAGCGGGATGGAGACTCGGGACGTCAACGAGCTACTGCGGCAATTCCGTCAGATGAAGGCGATGTTCACGCAGTTTGCCGGTATGGAGAAAACCGCGCGGGGCCGACGGCAGCTCCACAAGTGGTTTGGCGGGAGGTAAGGTGATATGGCGGTGAAGATCCGTTTGCGCCGCACGGGCGCCAAGGGCCAGCCCAGCTACCGGCTGGTGGTGGCCGACGGCACGGCGAAGCGCGACGGACGGTTCATTGAGATCATCGGGCACTACAATCCCCGGCGGCACGATCCGGCGGGCAACCCGGAGCTGGTGATCAACCCCGAGCGGGCGCTCTACTGGCTGGACCAGGGCGCCCAGCCGACCGACACGGCGCGCCCGCTGTTGAAGCGCTACCGGCTGCTGGAGCTGCGCCACGACCGCGACCACGGGATCGACATCGCGGCGCGGCTGGCGGCGATGAAGGGCGAGCCGGTGCCGGCCGAGGCGCCCGCCGAGAGCTGACGCCCGCGGCGGGCACGGGGAACTCCACATGGAAGCACCGGAACCTCGCATCGCGGAGCTGCTCGGGTACATCGTGCGCCAGATCGTGGACGAGCCCGACGAAGTGCGGATCGAAGAGGTCGACGGCCGGCGGGTGACGGTCTACGAGATCAGCGTGGCCGACTCCGACCGCGGCAAGGTGATCGGCCGCGACGGGCGCGTGGCCAACGCCCTGCGCACCGTGGCCAAGGCGGCGGCGACGCAGAGCGACAAGCACGTGGCCGTCGAGATCATGACATGAGCACCGGCTACGTCGTGCGGGGCACGCTCGGGCCGCCGCACGGCGTCCGGGGAGAGGTCAAGGTCAGGCTCGAGACCGACTACCCGGAGCGCGTCTGCGGCACCCGCCGGTGGCTCCTTCGCGATCCGGACGGGAACACCGAGGAGGTGGACGTGGAGCGGGTGCGCGAGCACCAGGGGCTGCTCCTTGCCAAGCTCCGCGGGGTGGATGGCCGGGACGCCGCCAAGCTGTTCCGCGGCCGGGAGATCATCTGCTGGTTCAGGGATCTCCCGCCGCTCCCGGAGGGCGAGTACTACCACTTCCAGCTCGTCGGGCTGCAGGTGGTGACCGTGGACGGCCGGCCGGTGGGGCGGATCAAAGAGATCCTGCGCACGGGCAGCAACGATGTCTACGTCACGGAAGGGCCGCTGATCCCGGCCCTCGAGGAGGTGATCGAGAAGGTCGACCTGGAGGGCGGCGTGATGGTCATCCGGCCCATGAAGGGGCTGCTCGATTGAGATGCGGTTCGATCTCATCACGGCCAGCCCGGGGATCTTCGAGGGGTGGCGGAGCCACAGCATTCTGGCGCGCGGACAGGCGGCGGGGCACCTGCAGATCGAGGTGCACGACCTGCGCGACTACACCCACGACCGCTACCGCCAGATCGACGACTACCCCTACGGCGGCGGCGCCGGGATGGTCCTCAAGGTCGAGCCGCTGGCCGAGGCGCTCGACGCGGTGCGGGGGATGGCGCCGGAGGAGCCCGAGGTGGTGCTCCTCACCCCGCAGGGCGAGCCGTTCGTCCAGGCGACCGCGCGGGAGCTGAGTGCGCTGCCCCGGCTGGTGCTGGTGTGCGGGCGCTACGAAGGCGTGGACGAGCGGGTGCGGGAGCACCTGGTGACGCGGGAGATCTCGATCGGTGACTATGTGCTCACCGGCGGCGAGGTGCCCGCGATGGCGGTGGTGGATGCGGTGGCGCGGCTGGTGCGCGGCGTGCTGGGCGACGACGCGTCACCCGAGGAGGAGTCGTTCTCGGAGCCGTTGCTGGAGTATCCGCAGTACACGCGGCCGGCCGAGTTCCACGGCTGGCGCGTGCCGGCGGAGCTCCTCAGCGGGCACCACGAGCGGGTCCGCCTGTGGCGGCGGATGGAGCGGCTGCGGCGCACCCTGGCGCGGCGGCCCGAGCTGCTCAGGCGAGCGAGTGTGAGCGAAGAAGACCGGCGCCTCTTGGCGCGGATCGTGTGAGGTGGAAGATGACGGATCTGATCAAGCATGTCGAAGCCCTCAACCGTGAGGCGCTGGAGCTGCGGCCGGAGGATATCGAGCCGTTCAACGTCGGCGACACTCTGCGCATCGAGATCGAGGTCACGGAGGGGAACAAGACCCGCCTGCAGCCCTTCCAAGGCGTCTGCATCAAACGCAACGGCGGCGGGCACGCCGAGACCTTCACCCTCCGGCGGGTGGCCTCCGGCGTGGGTGTCGAGCGCACCTTCCCGCTGCTCTCGCCCAAGATCAAGAGCCTGACGGTGATCCGCCGCGGCAAGGTCCGCCGCGCCCGGCTCTACTACCTGCGCACCAAGGTCGGCAAGGCCGGGCGCATCAAGGAAGCCGCACGCGAAGAGAGCGGCGGGCAGGGTTGACACCGGCCCTCCCGGCCGCGTCCCCCGTTGCGGATAGCGGGCGACGTCCCACACCGGTGGGACGGGCGCGAGATGGGGCATGATACACGACCTGCTGGTGGCGTTGATGGGTCTCGTCCGCAAGCTGTTCACCGAATACAGCACCCAGGTCGTGATCGGCCTGGTGGGTGTCCTGGTGCTCATGCGCGTGGTGCTCGAGTTCGCGCCCGGGCGCTCGGCTTGGGCGCGGCTCGTGATGTGGTTCTGGCACCCCGCCGTGCGCGCCGATTGGGGCGGGCCGCTGCCCGAGGACCCCGCGCGCGGCGTGCGGCGCCCCAGCAAACCCGTGCCGGCCGCCTCCACGCTCGACTACGACGAGATTCGCTCCCTCACCCTGCAGAACATGAACAGCACCCTGGTGGCGCTCGCCCTGGTGTTCTTCGTCATCCGGCCGTACGTCATCCAGGCCTTCTACATCCCCTCCTCCAGCATGGAGCCGACGCTGATGGGGAGCGGCAGCGGGCGGCAGGACCGGGTGCTGGTCAACAAGTACCTCTTCTACTTCCGGCCGCCGCGGACGGGCGACATCGTGGTCTTCCACGCCCCGCCCGCGGCGATGCAGCAGCCGGGGCAGCCCAGGCAGGACTACATCAAGCGCGTGATCGGCACGCCGGGCGACATCGTCGAAGTCAAAGAACACCGCGCCTATGTCAATGGTCTAAAGCTCGACGAGCCGTATCTGGGTGACTTGCCGCCCGGTCCGTTCCCGGGCTCCAGCGACCCGGTCGGGAATCCGGCGTACTACGGGCCGGTGCAGGTGCCGCCCCGCTGCTACCTGATGATGGGCGACAACCGCACCAACAGCCACGATTCCCGCCGCTGGGGACACTGGGACGACTCCGGGATGGAGCGCCGGTTTGTCCACAAACCGTTCGTGAAGCGGGAGGACATCCTGGGGAAGGCCATGTGCGTGTTCTGGCCCATCCTGGAGTTCGACCGGCACCCGTTCCGGATCCACCTGGT
>JACPDV010000398.1 GCA_016183835.1 Armatimonadota bacterium | reverse complement strand
GGGGGGCCGATTCGGAAACTGACCCAAGCTCAGGTCTCAACCGGGCGCAGGGATGCCCCCAGGCTCCACAGCGACACGGCGGCCCGTCCGCGCCGACTCGTAGGCGGCCTCCACCGCCTGCACGTAGCGCACGCAGTCGCGCCCCGGGCAGCGCAGCCCGGCGCGGCCGAGCACGGCGTCGACGAAGCTGTTGGCCGGCTGCGGCGGGGCCGGCATGTCCTTCTCCGTGACCACCACCGGCGGCTGGCCGGCGGCCAGCCAAGTGATCTCGAACGGCATCCCGCGGACCAGCGCCGTGGCCCGGCTGCCCAGGTACATCCCCCACACCTGCCGCCCCGGATACCCGCTGTCGCCGATGCTGCTGATGCTGCCGAACGCGCCGTTGGTGAACGTCATCTGCAATGCGAACCGGATGTCGTCGGGCACGGCGTCCATGCTGGCCGAGACATCGCGCAGCGGCAGGCCAGTCACCCAGAGAGCCTCACAGACCTGGTGCGAGCCGCCGTCGATCAGGTGCCCGCCGCCGTTCGCCTCGACATCGCCGCGGAACATCGTCGGCGGCACCACGCCGGGCAGGTTCTCCGGCAGCGGCTGCCGGCCGAAGACGCCACGGATGTCGCCCGACCAGCGGATGTCCACCGCCTCCACCTCGCCCAGCTCACCGGCCTCCACGCGCTCCTTGAGCCACAGCGTGTGCGGCCACCAGGGCGGGTTGTAGGCGATCTCGAGCAGCTTCCCCGCCGCGTCGGCGCGGGCTGCCAGGTCTACCGCATCCGCGGTGGCGATGGTCATCGGCTTTTCCATCAACACGTGGCAGCCGGCCGCCAGGCAGACGGAGGCGTGGGCGTGGTGGAGGTTGTGCGGGCTGCAGACCAGCACGGCGTCGAGACGAGCGTGCCCGAGCATGTCGTCCAGGCCGGTGTAGGTCTCGGGCACGCCGAAGTGCTCGGCGAGCCTGGCCAGCGGCTCGGGGCTGCGTCGGCAGAGGGCTGCCAGCTCCACCTCCGGGTGCTTCGCCAGCTCCGGCAGATGCCGCCGCGAGGCGAACCAGCCCGCGCCCACCACGCCCACACGTACCATCGAGCCCTCCTTCAGCGTCCCAGGAACCGGTCACGACCCGCCACCAGCGCCCGCATCTTGGCGTCCGCCACGTTGCGCTGGAGCATCCAGAACCCGCAATCGGGGTGTACGTAGCGGATCCGCTCCGCGCCCGCCACCCGCACCGCCGCCTCGATCCGGTGCGCCACGGTGTCGGCCGACTCCACCTCGTTGTCCTTGATGTCGATCACGCCGACGCCCAGACCGATGTCCTCCCGGATGTCCGCCAGCGCCCCCAGCTCGCCCGCCGGCCGGCGGGCCATCTCGAGCACCAAGTGATCCAGCCGCAGGGCATTGACGAAGTCGAGCAGTGCCTGCCAGGTGCCCTGCTGGATCGTCTGCCCGCCGTAGTTGCCGAAGCAGAGGTGCATCGCCGGCGTGGTGCGCACCGCGTCGAGCACCACGTTGACCGCCTCCGCCGCCCACTCGGCCTCCTCCGGGTGACCGGTGATGTTGGCCTCGTCGATTTGCACCACGTCGGCGTCGAGCTCGCGGACCTGCCGGGCGAGGGTCTCGGCGAGGTCCAGGCACAGCTCGCGGCGGTCAGGATAGTGGCGGTCGAGCAGGACCTTGCTGAGCATGTGGGGACCGGTGACGGTGAACTTGAGCGGCGAGGTGGTCAGCGGCCGCACCCGCTGGTAGTCGGCAAGCAGGTTGAGCGTGCCCTCGTCGACCGGCCCGTCGACCACGCCGGCCGGCTCCGCGCGGTAGCCCATCCCGGCCTCGCGGCGGAAGGCGTCGCGATCCTCGCGCGTCATGTCACAGCGGACGCCGGCCATGGGGCGGATGAAGTAGTCGATCATCCCATTGGTCTCGGGATGGTCCACGTCGAAGCGGTAGAGCTCCCCGTCGGCCACCAGGTCGATGCCGGCCAGCTCCTGGGTCTTGAGTACCACGAGGGTGGCGTCGCGCAGGGCCACGCGTGTGGGATAGGCCCTCAGCCAGTCGGGCACGGGGTAGCTGCCCACCACGGTGGTCAGGATCGGCGGTGTCTCGGCCACGGGCATCTCCGCAGAGGACTATACCGTCTTGGCCCCGGGCGCCCGCCGACCTCCTCCGCGCACCCTTTACGGCCGCGTGCCGGGATGGTAGAGTCGGCGGCGAGGGAGGGCCCCGTGGGGAGCGACGAGATCCTGGCGAGGTGGCCGGCCGAGGGCGCCGGCTGCGCGCTCGCGGTGGGCGGCTGGCCGGACCTGGCGGAGCTGGCGCAGCGGCTCTGCTCCGCCGGGATCGCGCCTGTCGCCTTGAACGCCGCCATCCTGGCGCACGTCGACCAGCCCGAGGCGCTCGCCGCCGCCGAGGCCGACGAGCCGGCGGGCGACCACGACCAGCGGCGCGCCGTGCGCGAGGCCCTCGCGACGGGTTACGACCGCTGGCTCGCCGCGGCCGGCGCCGACGGCGAGCCGCTCGCCGTGGAGGCGCTCGAGCTGGCCGTGGCCGAGCGGCTCGACCTGCACCGCCTCGCCGAGCTGCCCCGGCCGGTGCTGCTCCTCGTCCCCGGGCGGACCGACGCCGGCAAGGTCCGCCTCTACGCCCACGGCCGCCACGACGGCTACCCGCTCACGTGGCCCGGCCGCGCCACCGTTTACGACCTGCCCGCCCACGATCGAGGACATGAGCCTCGTTGATCCCCATGCCGTCGGCGCCACGCCCACGGAGGTGGTTCTGGCACACCTCGCCTCCGGCGCCTCCGGCCGCCGGCTCGTGCTGCTCGAGGATCCGCACCGGCTGCTCGCCTTCCCCGCCCGGTTGAGCAACGGGCAGGCCGGCGTGACGGTGATCCAGGCTCGCGGCAACCTCGGCTTCCGCCTCCGCTACGAGCCGCTGCGCTCCACCGGCGCGGTGGTCTGGGTGGTGCGGCAGCGGCCCGATGTGTTCCTCCCCGACGTCGAGGCACGCGCCGACACCGAGGGGTTGCACCTCCACATCACCCCGTGCTGGCTGCTTCAGGCAGCCACCGGCGAGGACGACTGGCCCGCCTGGACCGAGCGCGAGGAGGAGCTGGTCACCGCCCATCTGCCCGGCATCGTGCGCGCCTGGCGGCACTGGCGGAGCCGGCACGATGAGGCCTTCGGCCCAGCCGCCGCGGAGGCGGTGCTGCTGCGCGGCGCCACCGGGATCGACGTCACCGGCCGCGCCGACGTGGCCGATCTGTGGCAGGCGTTCTTCCGCTCTGAGCGGCTGCTCCGACGGCTTCACAAGCAGGGCTCGCCGCTGGCCGCGCGGTTGCAGGGCTGGCTGAAGGGCCTCCCGCCGCCCGCCGGCTGGCTGGAGCTGGAGGACCCCACCGCCGCCGTCAGGCTGACCTGGCTGGTGGCCATCCTGCAGCCGCACCTGCCGGCGCTGGTGGAGGAGCTGCCGCGCCTCTACCCCGGCGCCCATCTCCTCAAAGGCCACGACCCCACGGCGCTGGCGCGGGTCGCCTACCGGCTGGAGCGGCTCGACCCCGAGCTGGCCGCCGCGCAGCGCGACGTGGCCGAGAACGTGCTCGACGGGCCGCTCCGGCAGGCCGTGGTCCGGCTCCTCGGACTGACCGAGACGGCTTCGGCCGCGCGGCTGATCCGCAAGGAGCGGCGGTCGGGCCACCTGGCGCTCCTGGCGCTCCGCTGTCTCCTCGCCGCGCTCGCCGCCGACGCCGCGCCCCATGGGCTGGAGCTGGAGCCGGAGCTCGAGCAGATGCTCGCCCACGCGCGGCGCTACTCGCACCCGGCGGCCGTCGCCGCGCACGCCGGCCTGCTCCGCGCGCTGCTGCGGCTCGACCGCGCCCGCACGCGGTGCGCCGCCGTGCTGGCCGCGCCGCCCGACGCCACCGCGCTGCGCCGCATCGTCTCGTTGTTCGTGGAGGGCGAGGGCTGCCGGCTCGACCACGATCTCGCCACCGCGCGCGAGACCCTGGCCGACAACGCCACCGCCGAGACCTGCTGGGACCCGGTGGTGGACCCTGAGCGGCACAAGGCCGTCCTGGCCGCCCTCTACCAGCACGTGCAAGCCGCCGAGCAGCGCGCGGCCGAACTGGAGCGGCGCTTCGCCGTGGCGGTCCTGGCCGACTCGGGCGGCTTGCCGGCCGTGCCGGCGGCGTGGGACGACGTGATCGCGCCGCTCCTGGCCGAGCGCGCCTGCCGGCGGGTGACGCTGGTGCTGGTGGCCGGCCTCACCTGGGCCGAAGCCGAGGGCCTGGCCGCCGGGCCGCTGAGCCGGGCCTACGACACCGACCTGCGGGTCCTCCTCGCCTCACCCCCGGCCTGCGCCGAGGTGAGCCTCCGCCGCGCCGTGGCCGGTGCCGCCGACGCGCCGGACCTGCCGCTCAAGTGGGCCGACATCCTGGCAGTGTGCCGCCCGGAGAGCGGGCTGCACCGGGCGCGACGGGTGCCGGTGACGTGGCGCCCGCTGGCGGACGAAGGCCTCCTGGTACACGCCGCCACCTCGCCGCGGCTGTGTCTGCTCCTGGTGGATCTGACCACGGGACATCCCGCCGGCGTGCCGGCCGACGAGTACGCCCGGCGGGTGGCCTCGTTCGGCGCGTGCCTGCAGTCGGGCGGCGAATCGGGGCGGCGCGACGAACTGCTGGCGGTGATGGCCACCAGCGGCGCGGTGGCTTGCCGCGAGGCGCCGGGGCTGGCGCTGCCCGGCGTGGCCTACGGGCCGCGCTGTCTGGTGACCGGGTTCGCGGGCCCGCCTCCGCCCGAGGCGCTGCGCGTGTCGCCGGCGGAGGTGCGCTTGCCGGGCGCGGCGGAGAGCTCGGCGTTCCTGGCGGTGGGCCGTGGCAGACTGGCGCCGGCGGCGGCGGAACCGGTGGTGGCCGACGGCGGGCTGTCGCCCGCGGAGATGCTGGTGCCGTTGCTGATGCTCTCGCCTCTGCGCGGCGAGCGGGCGGCGGTCACCGTGGGCAGTCTCCTGGCGCCGGGCGAGGCGGTCGCGGGACGGCCGGTGGAGCTGGCGCTGCACGCCACGCTCACCGCCGGGGCGCTGGCGGAAGTGGCAGTCCTGACGGCGGAGACGCCGGGCCGGCCTACGATGCAGGCGACCCTCGACCTGGGCGAGCGGCGGCGCCTGGCCTGCACCGCTGCGCTGGAGCTCCCGGAAGGCGTGGCGCACGGCGAGGTGGCGGTGGAGGTGGTGCTGCAGGTGGGGCGGCGGCGGTGGCGGCGGCGGGCTTTGGTGGCTGTGACCGCGCCGGCGGAGGGAGACCGCGATGCCTGACATCGACGAGCTGCGCGCCCAGCGCATCGAGCAGCGCTTCGAGGCTCTGCGGCAGCTCAGCCTGCTGATCGCCCGTTCGGGCGACGTCGCGGAGTTCGCCGTGGCCCTGGCGGGTCAGCTCTGCAGCACGTTCGACGCGGGCGCCGCCAGCCTGGTGCTCGTCGATCCCCTGACCGACGAGCTGGTCTTCCACACCGCCAACGGGGCCACCGGCGCGCTGCTCAACGAGGCCCGGCTGAAGCGCGGCGAGGGCATTGCCGGGTGGGTCTGCCAGCACCACCAGGGGGTCAACGTCCCCCAGGCGCGCGACGACGCGCGGTTCTGTGCGCGCGTGGACCAGATCACCGGGTTCTACACGCGCTCGGTGCTCTGCGCGCCGCTCTACCGCAGCGGACAGGTGGAGGGCGCCGTGCAGGTGCTCAACCACAACTCGGGCGGGGCGTTTGCCGAAGACGACCTGGCCTTCCTGGAGCTGATCGCCGAGCAGGTGGAGCTGCTGGTGGCCAACGCCAAGCTGATCACCGGCCTGCAGCAGCGCAACCGCGAGCTGACCACGCTGATCGACATCGACCGGGCGGTCAACGCCGTGCCGCAGATCTCCGACCTGTTGCACACCATCGTCCGGGCCGCGGCCGACGTGACCCAGGCGGGCGGCTGCTCGGTGATCCTCGTGGACCCGGACACCTCACGGCTGACCTTCTTCCAGGCGGTCGGCCCGGCGGGCGGGCAGCTCCTCGACATCACCATGGACCCGGGCTCCGGCGTGGTGGGCTATTGCATCGAGCGCGGTGAGTCGGTATACGTGCCGAACGCCTACGAGGACGAGCGCTTCCTGGCCCGGGTGGACGCCGCTACCGGGTTCCACACGCAGTCGATCCTGGCCGTGCCGCTGCGCACGGCGCGCGGGGTGCTGGGCGCCCTGGAGCTGGTCAATGTGCCGGCGCAGGAGGACGTGCGCGGGCTGGTCAGCTTGATGGAGGCGTTCGCCAGCCAAACGGCCCTGGCGCTCGAGCGAGCGCGGCTGAACGAGCGGTTGGAGCGGCGCGTCGACCTGGCCAACGAGCGCCTGCGCGAGACCAACCGCTCGCTGGCCATCGAGAAACTGAAGCTGACGGGGATGATCGGGCAGATGGCGGACGGCGTGATCATGATCGACGCCGACGGGGTGCTGCTCCTGGTCAACGACGCGGCGAGCCGGATCTTCGCGCTGCAGAACGAGGTGCTCGAGGGGCGGCCGGCGCTGGACGTGCAGAGCGTGGGTCTGGCGGCGGCGCTGGCGGTGGGCGACACCCAGCCCGGCGGGCAGGAGCTGCGGCTGGAGGGTCCGCCCGCAAGGGTGCTCCGGGTGCACGGCGCCACGGTGCGGTCGGAGGACGGCGTGCGAATCGGCCGGGTGGTGGTCTGCACCGACATCACCTCGCTGATCGAGCTGGCGCAGATGCGGACGGACCTCGTCTCGTTCGTCTCGCACGAGCTGCGCACGCCGCTGACGAGCATCAAGGGCCTCACCGGCGCGCTGCTCGCCGACGCGCGGATCGACTTGCCGGATCTGCGGAGCATTCTGCGGATGGTGGACCACGAGTGCGACCGCCTCCGCCGCCTGGTCTCCGACCTGCTCTGTATGAGCCGCCTGGAGAGCGGGTTGGCGGTTCAGGTGGCGTGGCAGCGGCTTGACCTGGTGGATCTGCTCCGGCACACCGCCGAGACGCAGGCGATCTACAGCCCGGACCACCGGATCGAGCTGCGGTTGCCCGCCGAGCGGCTGGTGGTGGAGGCCGACGACGACAAGCTGGAGCAGATCTTCACCAACCTGGTCAACAACGCGCTGAAGTACTCCCCGGCGGGCACCACGGTGACCGTGGAGCTGGTCAGCGAAGGCCCGTTCGCGGTGACGCGGGTGACGGACGAGGGCTACGGGATCGCGGCGGAGGACTTGCCGAGCCTGTTCCAGCAGTACGGCCGGCTGCCCGACGCCGAGCGGCGGAGCATCCGCGGGACGGGGCTGGGTCTCTACCTGACCAAGCACCTCGTGGAGGCGCACGGCGGGACCATCGAGGTGGCGAGCGAAGTGGGCCGCGGCTCGACCTTCACCGTGACGCTGCCGCGGCGGCGGCCATGGGGCGAGACGTGAGGCGCCACCCGATTCCCTGTTGACACCCCGCACCACCTGTGGTATACACAGATCGTTCGCCCAGGGTTGTCCGCGCGGCGAGCATCCAATCCTCAGCCGGTTACCCGTCTCAGCCATCGTTGCGGTTGGTGCCGCTGCGGTGTTCGACGACACAGCATCAAGAGGAGCGCAGGCGTGAGCGCCTCGCAGCCGATCCCTCAAGAGCGCGTCCTGGTGCTCGATTACGGCGCGCAATACAGCCAGTTGATCGCTCGCAAGGTGCGCGAGCAAGGGGTCTACGCCGAGATCGTGCCCGGCGAGATCACGGCTGCCGAGGTCCGCGAGCGCGGCGCGCACGGACTGATCCTCAGCGGCGGGCCGGCGAGTGTCTACGAGGACGGCGCGCCCACCTGCGACCCCGCCCTGTTCGACCTGGGCATCCCGGTCCTGGGCATCTGCTACGGCCTGCAGCTCATGGCCTACCGCCTCGGCGGAGACGTGCGCGGCGGGCGGAGCCGCGAGTACGGCAAGGCCGACGTGCAGTGGCTGGACGGCTCGCCGCTCAGCGCCGGGCTGCCGGCCGAGATGCCGGTGTGGATGAGCCACGGCGACAGTGTGATGCAGCTCCCCGATGGGTTCCGCACGCTCGCCGTGACGGAGACTTGCCCGGCCGCGGCGGTCGGGCACGTCGAGCGGCGGCTGTACGGCGTGCAGTTCCATCCCGAGGTCACCCACACCCCCAGCGGGCCGCAGCTCCTGGGCAACTTCGTGCACAAGGTGTGCGGCTGCGGGTCGGACTGGAGCATGGGCTCGTTCATCGACCTCGCCACGCAGCGGATCCGCGAGCAGGTGGGTGGCGGGCGGGTGCTCTGCGCGCTGAGTGGAGGCGTGGACTCCGCGGTGATGGCAGCGCTGGTGCATCGCGCGGTGGGCGCGCAGCTCACCTGCGTGTTCATCGACCACGGGCTGCTCCGCGCCAGCGAAGTCGACGAGGTGCGCGAGACGTTTGAGGGCTACGCCGGCATGAAGCTGGTCTGCTGCGACGCCTCGGAGCGGTTCCTCGGCAAGCTGGCCGGCGTGACCGACCCGGAAGAGAAGCGGCGGATCATCGGGCGCGAGTTCATCGAGGCGTTCAGGGAGGCGCAGGCCGGGGCCGGGCGGTTCGAGTTCCTGGCGCAGGGCACCATCTACCCGGACGTGATCGAAAGCGGCTCGCGGGGTGCGGCGACCATCAAATCGCATCATAATGTAGGCGGGCTGCCGGCGGAGCTGGGCTTCGAGCTGGTGGAGCCGCTGCGCTGGCTGTTCAAGGACGAGGTTCGTCGCGTGGGGCTCGAGCTGGGGTTGCCGGCGTCGTTAGTCTGGCGGCAGCCGTTCCCCGGACCGGGGCTCGCGGTGCGGATCCTCGGCGAGGTGACGCCCGAGCGGGTACGGATGGTTCGCGAGTCGGACCGCATCCTGCGCGACGAGGTGGCGGCGGCGGGGTTGGAGCGCGGCATCTCACAGTATTTCACCGTCCTGGCGCCGGTGCGGAGCGTGGGGGTGATGGGCGACGCGCGGACCTACGCCCACCCCATCATCGTCCGTGCGGTGGTGACCGACGATTTCATGACCGCGAGCCCGGCCCGGCTCCCGCACGAGCTGCTGGAGCGGATTGCCACGCGGGTCGTGAACGAGGTGGCGGGCGTCAACCGGTGTCTCTACGACTACAGCTCGAAGCCCCCGGCGACCATCGAGTGGGAGTAGACCCGGTGACCTTGCTGCCGCCCGAGATCGAGCGGGTGCTGGTGCCCGCGGAACAGATCGCGGCGCTCGTGTCACGCCTCGCGGCGCAGGTCAACGCCGACTACGCGGGCGGCGAGCTCGTGGTGGTGGGCGCCCTCACCGGCGCGGCGATGGTCACCGCCGACCTGGTGAGGCAGCTCGCGATGCCGGTGCAGATGGACTTCGTCAGCGTCTCGAGCTACGGCGACCAGACGGTGTCGGCGCTGACCCTGCCGGTCGCCGGGCACAACGTGCTCCTGGTGGAAGACATCGTCGACACCGGCGAGACGCTCGCCCGGCTGCAGGCGGCGCTGTTGGCGCAGGAGCCCCGCAGCCTGCGGACGTTGGCCCTGCTGGACAAGCCGGCGCGGCGGAAGGTGGACGTGAGCGTGGACTATCTCGGACTCGACATTCCCGACGAATTCGTGGTCGGCTACGGCCTGGACTACGCCCAGAGGTTTCGGAACCTGCCGTTTGTGGGGGTACTGAGGCGCTCGGTGTATGCGTGACACCGAGCCACGAGCTTAGCCGGCGCCGCCGGCTGGAGAGAGGTCATCCGTGGGACAATCTGAAGGTGGACGCAAGCATTTCGACCTGGTCAGCCTGGAGGGCCTGACGGTTCAGGAGCTCCAGGACCTGGCTCGCGGCTTGGCGATCGACCGCTACGACGCGCTCAAGAAGAAAGAACTGATCTTCCAGATCCTGAAGGCGCAGACGGAGCAGCGCGGGCTGATCTTCCGCAGCGGCTTGCTCGAAGTGCTGCCCGACGGCTTCGGCTTCCTGCGGCTCAACGGGTACAGCCAGAGTCCGGACGACGTCTACGTGTCGCAGTCGCAGATCAAGCGGTTCGGCCTGCGCACGGGCGACATGATCGCCGGGCAGGTGCGGCCGCCCAAGGACAGCGAGCGCTATTTCAGCCTGCTTCACATCGAGGCGCTGAACATGCACAACCCGGAGTCCGGCCGCAACCGGCCGAACTTCGAGGAGCTGACGCCGATCTACCCGCAGCCGCGCTACGTGCTCGAGACCAAAGCGAGCGACATCGCCGCCCGCATCCTCGATCTGCTCTCGCCCATCGGCAAGGGCCAGCGCGGCATGATCGTCTCCCCGCCGAAGGCCGGCAAGACCACCGTCCTCAAACAGATCGCCCAGAGCTTGATGGTCAACTCGCCCGACGTGCACCTGATGGTCCTGCTGATCGACGAGCGGCCGGAAGAGGTCACCGACATCGCCCGCAGCGTGGACGGGGAGGTGATCGCCTCGACCTTCGACCAGAAGCCCGAGAACCACATGCGGCTCGCCTCGCTGGCGCTCGAGCGCGCGCGGCGGATGGTGGAGCATGGCGAAGACGTGGTGCTCCTGCTCGACAGCCTAACCCGCTACGCCCGGGCCTCCAACCTGACCGTGCCGCCCAGCGGCCGGACGCAGACCGGCGGCTTCGACCCGGCCGCCCTGTATGCACCGAAGCACTTCTTCGGCGCCGCGCGGAAGGTGGAGGACGGCGGCAGCCTGACCATCATCGCCACGATCCTGGTGGACACGGGCTCGCGCATGGACGACTACATCTTCGAGGAGTTCAAGGCCACCGGCAACATGGAGCTGCGGCTCGACCGGAGCCTGGCCGAGCGCGGGATCTTCCCGGCGGTGAACATCGCCGGCTCGAGCACGCGCCACCACGAGCTGCTCCTCTCCCGCGACGAGCTGAAGGCCAACTACTTCATTCGCCGCATCCTCTCCGCCCTCGAAGTGGAGGAGGCCGCGCAGCTCTTCATCGACCGGCTGCAGAGCACCGAATCCAACGAAGGGTTTGTCGAGATGGTGGAGAAGGAGTTCCGGCGGACCGGGGCGGCCTGACGGAGAGAACCATGCGACACTGGGCGGTCGGGGTGCTCCTGTGCGCGATGGGCGCTGCCTTTGGTCAACGCGGCAGCGGGGCGCAGGAGGGCCTCAAGTGCCCCAGCTTCAGCGGCCGGCCGGTGAACGGCAAGGCGGTCGACCTCAAGGGGCTGATCGAGAAGGCCGGCGCCGTGATCGCCCTGGCCGATCCGCGCAGCCGTGAGGGCGGCCGGCTGATCGCGTTCCTCCAGCAATCGCAGGACCAGCTCATCGCCAAGAACGTCGGCGTGGTGATCATCTGCGCGGGGTTCGGGCAGGAGAGCTCGGTCCAGAACTTCGCCAAGCAGAACAAGATCACCGTGCCCTTGGTGCCCGACGGCGGGCGCCGGCTCACCCGGCTGTTCGGGTTGGAGTCCGGGGCGATGGTGGTGGTCGTCAACAAGGAAGGCACCATCGTCCGCCGCGTGGACGCGACCCTCGACACCGCCGACCTCGGGCCGCAGGCGATGGCCGCCGTGGAGGCGATGGTGGCCGCGCAGAAGGCGGCCGAGGAGCAAGGCACCGCCATCCCCGAGGGCACCGAACCGGCGGCGGGCGACACCACGCAGGGCGAGGGCGCCACGCCCAAGCCGAAGCTCGGCGAGCCGGACTTCCGGAAGCGCGTGGTCAATGGGTGGCGACTGATCCAGAACGGGCACTTCTCCGCGGCGCTGGAGGATGCCCGCACCCTCGCTCAGCAGCAGGGACGTGACTTCGGCTCGCTTCTCTGGCTGTCCTACACGCTCGAGGTGGCGCGGCAGTATCCCGAGGCCGCGGTGACCTATCGGCAGGTGCTCGCGCTTCGGCCCGGACACCTGTACTCCCTCCAGGCCATCGGCCGGATCGACCCGGAGGGGCGCTACAAGACCGCCGCCGACCTGCCCAAGCCCGAGCCCGAAGAGAAACCGGCCGAGACCCGGGGCGCCACCACCAGCGAAGGGCCGGCCTCCATCGGTGGCTGAGCTGTTCGCCCTCCTCGACCCGCCCTACCCGCAGATCCAGGTCCGGCGTGACCAGGCGCGCTCCCTTGATCTGCGTCACCCCTGGGTCTACCTGACTGCACTCCGCAAGCCGCCCAAGAACCTGCCGCCCGGCTCGCTCGTCGACCTGACGGCCGAGGACGGGCGCTTCCTCGTCCGCGGCTACTTCAACGACCAGTCGCAGATCGCCGTGCGCGTGCTGACCTTCGACCCTGCGGAGGTGATCGACGCCGGCTTCTTCGGCGCCCGGCTCGCCGCCGCCCACGCGCGCCGAGCCGCCGTCCGCGCGGGCGACACCACCGCCTGGCGGCTCTGCTTCGCCGAGGCCGACCTGCTCCCGGGGCTGATCGTCGACGTCTACGGCGAGTGGGTGGTGACCCAGCTCCTCACCGCGGGCATGGAGGCCTGGCGCCCGGTGATCGTGGCCGCGCTGGCCAAGCTGCTGGCCCCGCGCGGGATCTTCGACCGCAGCGACGGCGAGGACCGGCGGAGGCACGAGGGGCTGGAGCCTCACAGCGGCGTTGCCTACGGTGAGGAGCCGCCGGCGGAGGTCGAGTACCGCGAGCATGGCCGGCGGTTCCTGGCCGACCTCCGCGGCGGACACAAGACCGGCGCCTACCTCGACCAGCGTGACAACCGGTTGGCCGTTGCAGCGCATGCGGCAGGCCGGCGGGTGCTCAACGCCTTCGCCTTCACCGGCGGGTTCGGGCTCTACACGGCCACGGCCGGCGCGGCGGAGGTGGTCCATGTGGACAGCTCCGCCCCGGCGCTCGAGCTGTGCCTGCGCAACCTGGCGTTGAACGGGATCGAGACCGGCCAGGAGCTGTGCTGCGACAACGTCTTCGACGCTCTGCGTCGGTTCCGCCAAGAGGGCCGGCGGTTCGACCTGGTGATCCTCGACCCGCCGAAGTTCGCTGCGGGCCGGGCGCAGGTGGACCGGGCACTGCGCGGCTACCGCGACCTCAACCAGCACGCCCTCCGGCTGCTGGAGCCCGGCGGCATGCTGGCGACCTTCTCCTGCTCGGGTGCGGTGGACGCCCCCACGTTCCAGAAGACCCTTGCCGGCGCGGCGCTGTCGAACAGCCAGACGGTCCAGATCGTTCAAACCCTCGGGCAACCGGCGGACCATCCGCTGCTGCTCTCCTTCCCGGAGGGCGCCTACCTGAAGGGGCTGGTGCTGCGGGTCGTGAGTTGATCGGGTATACTGAGCTAAGGGTGTAGGGTGTGGGGTGTAGGGTGTGGGCCGGACCCAGCGTCTGCGCCTACGCCCCACACCCCTTCGGGAGACCGCAATGAAGGCTCGAACCTGGGCGGTGCTGTTGTGCCTCGGCTCTCTGTGGCTCGCTGCCTGCGGCGACAAGGAGACCAAGGACGGGCTGAACAAGTCCGAGGTCGAGAAGGCCACCGCGACCAAGGGCAGCTTCCACGACTGGGATAGCCTCGAGCTGCGCAACGGGTTGGTGCGCGTCCAGGTCGTGCCGCAGCTCGGCGGGCGGGCGATGGGCTTCGAGTTCGACGGGCAGCCACTGCTGTATGCGAACCCGAAGCTGCTGGGCAAGCTCCCCGGCAAGGAGGCCGGCGAGCATCATGCCTGGATGCCCGGCACCAGCACGGGTGAGTCGCCCGCCACCGAACCGGCGCCGAGCACCGCCCCGGCCGACTCCGGCGGCCGGGCCGGCGAGCAGCCGCCCGCCGTCACGGCACCCCAGCCCGCCGCCGCGGACGGCGCGGTGAAGGACGTGCCCGGCGGCGGCGTGGAGCCGGACCAGGGCAACCAGCCGAAGGCGGAAGCGGGCCAGCCGGCACCGGCGGTCGGTGAAGCCGCTCCGCCCGAGAAGCCCGCCTCCGAGGGCGACAAGGCCGTGGGCGACAAGCCGATGCCGGACGCCGGCGAGGTGGCCCCCGACGGGGCCAAGCAGGACGGGCTGGAGGGCTTTCGGTACATCCCTTCGCCCCAGGCCAAGGACTACACCAACTACGGCGGTCAGCTCACCTGGCCCGCGCCCCAGAGCCATTGGTCCAAGACCTGGCCCCCGCCGCAGGAGCTCGACCTGGGCACCTACACCCACAAGATCGAGCAGCCGGACGGCGACCAGGTGGAGATCACCGTCCAAAGCCCGCCCGACAAGGACCTCGGTGTGCAGCTCAGCCGCAAGCTGTCCCTGCTCCGCGCCAGCACCGTGCTCCGCATCACCGAGACGCTCAAGAACGTGGGCGATAAGACCCGTGTCTGGTCCATCGCCGATCTCTCACAGCACCCCGGCGCGCTGACCCCCGGCGAGACCTTCACCAAGGACGCGCAGATCTACCTGCCGCTCAACGCCGAGAGCAAGCACCATCTCGGCTTCGCCGCCCTCCTGGGGCCGCAGACTAGCGATCAATTCACGCCCGAAGACCATGTCCTCCGGGTCGACTACCTTGGGCAGGAGCGGATGGTGGGCGCCGACAGCTACGCCGGCTGGATGGCCTACGCCGACAAGCGCCACGAAATCGTCTTCGTCAAGCTGGCCTACCTCAAGCCCGAGCGGACCTACCCCGACCAGAACCTCACCTGCACCGTGTACACCGCGCCGTCCGAGAACGAGTCGTACCTCCAGATGGCGATGCGCTCACCGCTGGACGAGCTGTCGCCGGGCGAAGAGAGCACCTTCACAGTCTGGTACGGCGCGGCGCACTGCCCGCTGCCGTTGGTGGCCGCCTCGCGCGCCGGGGTGGTCAACACGCCGCTCAAGGCCGAGAAGATGGAAGAGGGCGTGCACCTCACCGGCATCTTCGGCACGTTCTACACCGGGCACGTGCAGGTGCTGTTCTACAACCTGGCCGGCGAGGTGTTGGCGCGGACCGACGCGGTGGGTGTGTCGCCACTGCAGCCGGTGCGGCTCGACACGGTGGCCAAGCTCCCCGACGGAGCGGTGCGGGCGGCGGTGGTGATCACCAACGACCGCAACGCCGATGTCGACACCCTCAGCGACTGCGGCATCTCCGAGACGAAGCCCGCGGAGAAGCCGGCGATCACCGCCGAGAAGCCGAAAGAGGGCGAGCAGCCCGCCGCGGCGGCCACAGGCGGCAAGCCGGCTGAGGGCGAGCCGGCGGTGAGCGGGGAGAACCCGCGCGAGCCGATGCCGTCGACCGGCGAGGTGCCGGCAAAGCCCGGCGAGTCGCCGGCTGCGGACGGGAAGCTCTAGACGGTCAGGTCGTCATCTCGCGCAGCCTCTGCGCGTCTTCGGCGCGGCCGAGCACCACCAGCGCCATCCCGGCCTCGATGCGGTGGTCGGGCCGGGGATTGTAGACGAACTCCTCGGCCCCCGCGGCGCGGGTGGCCAGCACCAGGAGGTTGGTCTCCTGCTGGATCCCCGAGTCCTCGAGCTGCTTGCCGACCAGGCGGGAGTCGGAACTGACAGTGACCTCCTCCATTCGGATCACCTGATCTTTGGCGCGCAGCATGAGGTCGAGGAAGCCGGTGACGTGAGGCCGGATCATTTCGGAGGCGATGCGCAAGCCGCCGATCTGGTTCGGCGCCACGACCACGTCGGCCCCGGCCTTCACCATCTTCGGAATGGACTGCTCGTGCACGCCGCGCGCCACGATGCGCAGCTCGGGATTGAGCTGCCGCGCGCTGAGCACCACGTAGAGGTTGTCCTTGTCCTCGGGCAGGCAGGCCACCACGCCCGCGGCCCGCTTCACGCCGGCGGCCAGCAGCGTCGCGTCCTCCTCGGCGTCGCCCACGAGGAAAGGCACGTCCAGGCCCTGCAGCCCGGCGTCGATGCGCGCGCGGTCGCGCTCCACCACCACCACGTCGCGGCGGGTTTGGACCATCTCGCGCACCACGTGGGTGCCGGTCTCGCCCAGCCCGACCACGATGTAGTGGGACCGCATCTGCTCGATTGCGCGCATGTTCCGCCTCTCCCCCAGCAGGTCCGCCAGCCGGCCCTCGACCAGCTCCGCCACGATCTGCGAGAAGCCCCAGAGGATGATCAGGTAGCCGACCACCAGGACTGCGATGGTGTAGCCGCGCGCCCCATCGGCGGTGTCGAAGCCCGGCAGCACCTCGCCGTAGCCCACGGTGGTGAACGTGATCACCGTCATGTAGGCGCAGTCGAAGAACGACCAGTGCCGCCCGTCGAGCCGGCCGATGACGAAGAAGCCGCAGGCCGCCAGCATCACCGCGAGGAAGGTGATCAGCGGCACCGTGACCAGCGGGCTGTGGTGCCGGGCGGATGGGTTCGGCCGGGAGGATCGGGCCATGGCGAGCGCGCTCTGCTACGGTTTGGCTGGCTCCTCGACGAGGAAGAAGCGGTCCACGTAGATCCCCTCCACGCCGTCAGCGTTCCCCGGCGGGCAGACCCACAGGTAACACCCGGCGGTCAGTTCGTGCACGCCCAGGTCGTAGGTCTGGTAGCCGGGTGTGCCGGGCGTGGTCGGCGTCATAGACTCCCATCGAGAACGCCACCCCCTCCTTCGCCTTGGCCGCCACGCGGATCCGCAGGAAGACGTGGAACCGGCCCGCCGCCTCGCCGTCGAGCGGCTGCTGCACCGCCCACTGCACATGGCTGCCGGGCATCCGCGCTGCGCGGCCGTCGGACGCCGCGGGGTCGTCCACCAGCATCGACCAGCTCCCGGCGCCATACAGCGTGAAGCCGAAGTCCTGGAAGTCGAGCCACTGCTCGTCTTTCAGCCCGCGGCATTCCTCGGGTGGCTTGGCGGCCGAGCGCGGCCGGCACTTGGCCTCGATCTGTGGCACGTAGCTGTCGAACACCCCGCCCTCGCCGATGGGTCCCGCGTGGTGGGCGCGCGCCGTGGCCAGATACGTCGCGCAGGCGGCCGGCAGGTCGGTGGGGCCCAGGTACGGCTCGCCGCGGCGCTTGGCCTGCGCCTGCCACCGGTTGGCATTGAGCAGCCAGAGCAGGTCCACCGGCAGCCGGTCGCGCTGGACGCGCTCGGACAGCACGGCGTCGTCCTTGACCGCCGCTGCGGCGCGGTCCCACAACTCCGTGGCGCGGTTGACCACGGGCAGATCGAACAGCGCGGTGTTGCCGTGGAAGCAGCCCAGCCGCACGCCGGTCCCGGCGACATCGTCGTGCTGCAGATCCAGCCAGGCCTGCACCTCCGGCGCCGCGGCGCCGTAGTAGCCGGTCACGAACTCCTTGATCAGGGAGTTCTCGTCGAGGTTCGGATCCCACAGCAGGTGCGCGATGACCCACAGCCGCAGCCGCACGAAGTCGCCGATGGGATTGTAGGCGTCGCCCTGCTCGAACACGCTGACCACGTGGTTGGCGACGAAGAAGCGCAGGTCCGGCCCCAGCCCGCGCAGGTTCGGGTGCGGCAGCAGGAAGTTGGCGAAGTCGGTGACGTAGTTCCAGATGTACAGATTCGGCGCGATCCTGGCCCAGGCGAGCAGGTCGTCGCGGAAGGGCTTGTTCCGGTCGCTGTCGAGAGGATGCGCGAAGTCGCACTCGATGCTGCACAGCCGGACGATCACGTTGTGCCGCGGGACGGCGTGGAGCGGCGCCTTGCGCGTGTAGGTGTAGGCCAGCGTCTCCACCAGGAACTCCGGGTACTGCTTCTCGATCTCCTCGGCGACCTGGTTGACGAAGCGGATCAGCAGCCCGGACGGTGCGCCCTCCTCGGCCTCGACCGCACGGCATTTGTCACACTGGCAGTTGCCGCCGCAGTCGTTCTGGGCGATGGAAATCATCCCGGCCGCGGGGTTCTTCCTGATCCACTCCAGAGCGGCGGTCACCAGGGCTTCCTTCACCTCCGGGTTGGTGAGGCAGAGCTGGGCGCCGTCGGCCACGCGCTTGTCGCCGATCAGGCTGTACCATCCGGGGTGCTGTGCGAAGTGCTTCTCAGGCGGGAGGAGCTGACTGAAGGTGTGGCACCAGCCCAGGATCTCGTAGTGCCCGCCGCGTTCGGGCGGGATGCTCTGGAAGTGCCCGTTGAGCTTGAGACGCGCCGCGAACTCCGGATTGCGTCCCGTCACCTGGTGGTAGAACGCCTCGCGGTAGCGCAGTGGCGGCGTGTAGGTGCGGTTGAGCGTGGGCACGAAGAGGGTCGGCCGCCGCGGCACGTAGCTCTCGCTGGCGGTCCACCAGCGCACGCCGAGGCCGTCTTCAAGGAAGGTGTAGACGGCGTAGAGCGTGCCGCGCGGCCGGGCGCCCGCCAGGACCAGCCGCTCGCCGGCGGTGCGGAGGACGATGCTGTCGCTGGCCAGGCTGTCCCACGCCACGTCGGGTGCGAGTGCCTTGGCCCGGCCCGACGGCCCGACCAGGATCTGAGGTGCCCCGGCCGGCACCGTCGACTCGTCGCCGACCGCAAAGGTCGCACCAGTGATCTGCTGGACGTAGTCGGCCAGCTCCCTCGCCGCGAGCTTCTCGGGCGCGGTGGCGTCGGCGGCGACGACGATGCGACAGGTGGTCCGGCCGTTCTGCGAGAGGGTGAGCGCGCCGGCGGCCGAGGGAAGCGCCAGGAGCGGAGCGAGCCAGCACCAGCCGGCGCAGCGCGAAGCCAGGTTGGAGCCCATGTGGAACATCCCCGAACGGGACCGTTTTCGCCGCTCGGTCTGTGGGCTCCTCCCGCCGGAATGCGCACTGAACTTGCGGTGTCGGTGTGCGTCTGAACGGGCGTAGCGACCCACACGGGAGGTACAGGACATGAAGTTGAGGATGCGCACGATCGGCGCACTGGCGCTGGCGGTGCTCGCGGTCACCACCATCGCCGTTGCACAGGGTCCGGGCGGTGGCGGTGGCGGCGGCCGGCGCGGCGGCATGCGCAACATGCGCATGGGCACCATCGAGAAGGTGACCCCCACCGAGCTCACCATTCGGACGTTCGGCGGCCGCCCCGGCGGCGGTGGCGGCAACCGGCAGCGCCAGGGCGGCGCGCCGCAGGGCCAGAGCCTCGCCATCGACCTTTCGGACCAGACCAGCTACTTCGACCTGGTTGACGGCGAGCAGGCCGACCTCGCCGCCGGCAAGGCCGTGGCCGTCTCCGGCGACGGTGACGAGAACCAGATCAAGGCCCGGGCGCTCGCCGTGTACCGCGAGGTCAAGGACGACGCGGACCGGGGCAAGGCGACCCTGCCGCTCCGCCTGGTGAGCATGCGGCTGCGGTTCGAGGGCCGCGAGCCCGGGCAGTTCCAGCCCGGCCAGGCCCCGCCGCCCCTGGCGATCGGCGTGATCCAGAGCATGACGCCGTTCGTGGTCAAGGCCTACAACCAAGACGGCACCACGCGGAACGTGACCATCGACCTGGGCGACGCCAAGATCCACAAGATCAGCGACATCGCCAACGACAAACTCAAAGTCGGCAACTTCGCCGCGGTGCAGCTCGTCCCGCCCCCGCAGGGCCAGCCGGCGCAGAACGACCAGCCCAAGCCCAAGGCGGCCGCAGTGCTCCAGCAGCCCCCGATTCAGCGGCCTGCCGGCGGCGGCGGCAACTGAACAAAGACAGACCCCCGACCGCTTCCGCCCGCCGGGCCTCCGGGCTCGGCGGGCGTTTCTCTACGTCGTGGCCGGCTCCCACAGCACCACAAGCTTCGCCCGCGCGGCTTCCACCAGCTCGGCTTCCGCCGCCAGAAGCCTCTCCTCCACCCGCTTCCGCCGCGCCAGCGCCACCGGGTTCGGCGTGGCCACCGCAGCCGCGCCGAGCGCCGCCAGACCCACTCCTGCCCACGCGATCAGCCTGCCCGGCACGGCCAGCGGGATCGGTGGCGGCCACCGCCGGCGCGACTTGGCCAGTCCCACCAGCACCGCCACCAGCCCTGCCGCCACGGTGCCGCCGGCGCCGCCCAGGACCTTCCGCGCCTCGCCCTCAAACACCTTAGCCAGCTTCCGCCGCGCCTCGAGGAACTCGCGCACGACCTCGCTCACGGCGTGCCGCTGCTCGGCCGCGCCGCTCGCCGTCGCTTCCCGGGCGGCCAACGCCACTTGGAGCCCGCCACAGGCCTGCAGGAAGTCGTCCGCCCGCGCCTCGCAGCCGCGCAGCATGCGGCCTGCCAGTGAGTCGAGCCGGGCCAGGATCTCGGGCGCCTCGTCCCGCCGCCGCCGTGCCGTGGCCGCCGCCACCAGCGAGGTCAGCGCATAGCGCACCGCCGTGCCGGTGCGCTGCGGCCAGAGCAGCGCGAGCGAGTAGCCCAACCAGGGCGCGGCGTCAAGGATCTGGTCGCCCAGGGGTGAGCGGAAGGGTCTGAACCGGTCCGCGCCCGCGGCCCCGTCCACGCAGCGCAGGCCGGAGGCCAGGTCGCCCGTGCTGAAGCGCGCGGCCGTCAGCGCAAGGTGCCCCACCAGATTGCCGGGATCGAGCTTGGCGGCGGCGGCGAACCCGCGGCGGGCGGCCAGCGGCATGGCGCGGCGGCCGAACCCGCCGGCATGCGCCAGCCCGCAGCCGAACTGAATGTGGGGATCGTCGGGCGACAGCCCGGCGGCGAGAGCGTACTGGTCGGCGGACACCTCGCTCTGCGCGAGCCCTTCCGGGGCCACACCGAGGGCCCAGGCGTAGGTGGCCACGCGGAGGCTGTCGTCTTCGCGGGCGCCGCGGCGGAGCCCGCGGAGCACGGCGGCGTCCACGCTGAGCGTGCGCAGGAGCCGGCCCCGGGCGGTCTCGAAGGGGTCGCGGCCGAGCAGCTCAGGGAGTGGGGGGAGCCGCATCGGGCGCCTCGCCGCCGGCGGGCTTGTCAGCAGCGGGCGGCTCCTCGGGCGGCGCAGCCGGCACGCCTGCCTGAGCCTTCTTCATACGCTGCAGCTCCGCGTCCAGGGACGACTCGAACTCCTCGTTGCGCTGCCGCCGCTCGATGTCGCGGAGCATGCGCTCGCGCTCCAGCGCCAGGTCGCGCGGCGGTTGCTCCCACACCGGCTCGTCTTCCTCTTCCTCCACGTGCCGCCGCCGGCGGAGCGGTGCGGGCGGCTCCTCCGGGGCGGGACGGGGCGCCTCGCCGTGGGCGGCGCGCGGCTCGGCGGCGCGCTCCCGCTCCTCGGGTTCCGGCTCCAGCCGCCGGGAACGGGGCGTCCGGGTCGCCTCGGCCTCGAGCTCTTCCGGCGCGATCTCCTCCGCCAGCACATCGTCCTCGCCGGTCACGTCGTCCAGCCCATAGTCCCGCCGGTAGCGCTCGAAGCGGCTGCGCAGCTCGGCCACGCGCCCGCGCGTGCGCAGAAAGTCGCCGCGCAGCCGCAGCTCGTGGAGCTTGTCCTCCAGCTCCTCGATGTGGTCCTGCAGCTCGGCGATCAGCGACTGGTGCTCCGACCACTGCTTCTCCAGCAACTCGACGCCGCGCAGCGCGCGGCGTCGGCGGCGGATCAGCTCGCGCCCGGCCTCGTCGTCGTTGCGCCCGACGGCCTCCTCGGCGCGCTTCTGAAGCACTTCGGCCTCGCGGCGCTGCTCGTCGATCCGCGCCTGGATGCGCTTCTCGTCGGCACGCGCCAGCTCGAGCTCGGCGCGCGCCTCGTTGAGGTCGTGGTCGAGCAGCCCGGTGACCTCGTCCACCTCGTCACGCGTGACGCCGGCGTTGAGGAGGTCGTCGAGGCCTTCACGGATGGCCGTCTGAATGTCGCGGAACAGGCTCATGGTGGTCTACAGCTCGACTCGGCGGCCCCAGCCGCCTTCGGGTTCCTCT
>JACPDV010000397.1 GCA_016183835.1 Armatimonadota bacterium | reverse complement strand
GCGCAACTGCGGCGGCTGGGCGGCGACCATCGCCGGCGGGCACCACAACGCGGTGATCGGCTGCGACATCTCCGCCACCGGCGCCGGCGGCGTGTCGCTGAACGGCGGCGACCGGAAGACCCTCGAGCGCGGCGACAACCGCGCCGACAACAACTGCATCCACCACATCGCCGAGTTCCAGCGGACCTACAACACCGGCGTCAACGTCAACGGCGTCGGCAACACCGCCAGCCACAACCTGATCCACGACTGCTACCACCAGGCCATCCTGATGGGTGGGAACGACAACGTCGCCGAGTTCAACGTGATCCACCACACCAACCTGGGCTCCGAGGACACCGGCGGCCTGTACATGTCCTCCCGCGACTACACCCAGCGCGGGAACGTGATCCGCTACAACGTCTTCCACCACATCGGCGGGTTCGGCAAAGCCAACTCGTGGCAGCCGGTGGTGGACGGCAAGGTCAGGTTCGAGTACCCGCACTTCACCTGGGGGATCTATCTCGACGCGCCCGAGGTGGGCGTCACCGTCTACGGCAATGTGCTCTACAGCGTGCCGGTGTGCGGGCTGTTCAACCACGAGGGGCGCGACAACACCTGGGAGAACAACATCGTCGTCGACGCCCCCGGCTTCCAGCTCAGCAGTGGCAACTACCCCGACCTCGACGAGCAGTCCTACTCGTATGTCAAGCGCCTGCGCGCCGACGGCACCTACGCGGCCTACCGCGAGCACTACCCGGAGCTCGACACCTACACCGACGACCCGGCCAGCCGGCACACCGTGGCCGGCACGAAGTTCCTCCACAACATCCTCTACTACACCGCCGAAGGCGGTCAGTGGCTGCGCGAGCAGAACCGCGGCCCGTGGCAGGGCGGGCAGCTTGTCTACAACTGGCGCGGGGCGAAGGCCGACCTGGAACGCTTCGTGTCCGACGGCAACTGCGTCTGGGGCCCGCCCGGCCTCGATCTCAAGTTCCGCCTCGATGCCCGGCCCGAGCCCGGCCGGCTGCTGACCTGGGACGAGTGGCGGCAGACCGGGCAGGACGCGCATTCGCTCGTCGCCGATCCGCTGTTCATCGACCCCGAGCACCACGACTACCGCCTCCGGGCCGACTCGCCCGCGCTCAAGCTGGGCTTCAAGCCCACCCCCTTCGACCAGATCGGGCCGTACCAGGACGAGCTGCGGGCGAGCTGGCCGGTGGTCGAGGCACCCGGCGCCGCGCGGCTGGGCGACTTCGTCACCGTGCGTTACTTCCAGGTGCCCGGCCACGAGCCGGTGACGGCCACGGAGCTGCAGGCCCGAGGCGGGCTGCCGCGGCTGAGCCGCAAGCTGGCGGCGCAGGAGCCGGTCGCTATCGTCTGCTTCGCCGGCGGCAGCCACGCGCAGGGCGGCTGGTTCAATGCCTTCGTGGACAAGCTCCGGCAGGCGCACCCGGGCGTGGAGATCAGGGGCGTGCTGGCCGCCATCGACGGCGGGGCGCGGGGCTCCGCGTTCAGCCTCTACCGCTTCCGCCACGAGGCCCTCGGGCAGCATCCGGACCTGGTGATCCTCGACTTCGGCTCCGACGACTCCGAGAGTAACGCGACCCTGGTCGAGCGGGTCGCCGAGGGCCTCGTGCGGCAGGCATGGGAGGCCGATCCGGCGCTGGACCTGCTCCTGGTCCACGCCTTCCGCGCGGGCTACGAGACCAGCTATGCCGACGGCGTCTGCCCCGCGGCGGTGTCGGCGTGGGAGCGGGTCGGGGAGCGCTACGGCATCCCGGCGATCAACTTCGGCTGCCGCCTGGCGGCGGAGGTGCGCGCCGGCGCGTGGGTGGTGCGGGCCACGCCGGAGGAGGCGAAGCAGCCGGGCGCCAAGCCGGTCTTCACCACCGACGGCGTCTACACCAGCCCGGCGGCGTGGGCGCACGAGGCCGAGGTGGCGGCCGAGGGCGTGGCCCGCCTGCTGGCGGCGCGGCCCGCGGGAGTGGACCGCGCGGCGGCCTTGGCACGACCCCTGCGTGCCGACCACCTGCAGCGGGCGCGGCAGATCCCCATCTCCCGGGCGATGCTCGAGGGCGCCTGGGAGGAGCAGCCGCCGGCGGCCTTCGCGCAGCACTTTGAGCGGATCTGGTTCACCCGCACGCCCGGCGCCAAGCTGGCCTTTCGCTTCAGGGGCACGGCGGCGTCGCTGTTCGACCTGATGGGCCCGGACACCGGGCGCGTCAAGGTGACGGTCGACGGCCAGGACCGCGGACAGCGACAGCAGGTGGACCGCTGGTGCTACTATCAGCGCTTGAGCGGGCTGGAGCTGGCCTCCGGCCTGCCCGACGCCGAGCACACGGTGACCGTCGAGCTGCTTCCCGACGTGCCCGACCGGGCCGAGCCGATCGCCGAGGCCAAACGGCTGGGCCGCTACGACGCCAAGGCGTTCGAGGGGGTGGCGCTGCGGATTGGGTGGATCCGGGTCGTGGGAGAGGCGCTGCCATGAGTGCGTTGTGCGGACCATCTCGGGGGTGGTGCTGGGTCTTGATGGGAGTAGCTTGTGCCATGGGCGAACCAAAGCACGGACCGGACTGGGTCTGCGTGAACCAGAGGGCCGACTGGCCTGCGCGCGATTCACAAGGCGAGTTCGTCTTCGACAATCACCTGTGGATCCTCGGCGGGTGGTTCACGCCGCAGACGCCGAACCCGCGCGATGTCTGGAAGTCGCCGGACGGCCTGCGGTGGACCCGCACGGTGGAGACCGCCCCGTGGGAGCACAGCGACCTGTCGGCCGCCATGCCGTTCCGGGGCCGGATGTGGTTCATGGGCGGCCGCAAGCTGCCCGGCGCTGAGAACAGCAACAAGGTGTGGTCCTCCGCCGACGGCGCCGAATGGACTCTGGAGACCGACCGGCCCGGCTGGTGCCCGCGCGTGTCGCCCTCGTTCGCCGTGTTCCGCGAGCGGATGTGGGTGATGGGCGGCACGGAGAACTTCTACGACGACAACGACCAGACCCTCAAGGACGACGTTTGGTCCACGGCGGACGGCAGGGACTGGCGGCTGGAGGCTGAGCACGCCGGGTGGCCGAAGCGGACCCACGCTCAGGCCGTGGTGTTCGACGGCAAGCTCTGGATCACGGGCGGTGGGCGCTGGCAGCCCGAGACCGTGCCGCTCAACGATGTCTGGTGCACGGAGGACGGCGTCAACTGGGTGCAGGTCACGCCCGCGGCGGCGTGGGACCCGCGGATCTGGTTCTCCCTGGTCGTCTACCGCGGCCGGATGTGGGTCCTCGGCGGGTGGTCGCGTACGCACGGCAACTTCGGCGACGTGTGGTACTCCCGGGACGGCAGGGACTGGATAGAGCTGAAGAGCGACGTGATCTGGACGCGCCGGCACGAACATGCGACGCTGGTGTTCAAGGACCGGATCTGGGTCGCCGGCGGTTACGCCGAGGCGCTGAACAGCGAGGTGTGGACGCTGCACATCCCGGATGACTGGTTCGACGACGAGTGAAGCCGCAGATGCTCCTGCTGGTCTGGCTACTGCTGACAGGGATGACGATGGCGGAGGAAGCCAAGGACGCGCTCGGCGATCCGCTCCCCGCGGGCGCTGTCCAGCGCCTGGGGACGCTCCGCATGCGCTACGCCGGCGTCGGCGGGCTGGCCTACCTGCCCGACGGTCGAGGCGTCGTCCTCAGCGGCGGCAACGTCGACCTCTGGGACCTGGCCGACGGTACGCGGCAATCCAGCACGGCCGTCTCGCCGTCCGCGCTGACCACGTTGCAGTTGCGCCGCGACGGCAAGGTGCTGCTCCTCGGGGACGCTGCCGGCACGGTCCGCGAATGGGACCCGGCCACGCTGAAAGAGCAGCGGTCGTGGCCGACGGGGCAACAGCAGCTCCGCACCGCCTGCTACTCCCCTGACGGACAGCGAGTGCTCACGGCCGCCAATGCGCCGCCGGGCCTCAAGGAGTGGGACCTGGCGACCGGGCGTGAGCTGATCTCGATCCGGAGCGAGATGGTGGTCATTCGCGCCGGCGCCATCTACGGTCCCGGCGGCACGAGCGCCATCCTCGGCGGCGGCTACCAACACAACCTCGAGCGTTGGGACCTCTCCACCGGTCAGTTGCTCAAGAAGTGGTGCACCATCTACGAGGCCAAGCACCTGGCGCTCTCGCCCGACGAGAAGTCCGTGTCCGTCGGCGTGGAGGACCGGGCGATGGAGTGGTCGCTGGAGACCTACGAGGTGCTGCGCACCTTCAAGCACTGCCCCGGGGAGGCCGCCAGGATCTTCGCCGTCGCCTACCTGCCCGCCACCAACGAGGTGCTCTGTGGCGGGCGCGACGGCTCCATCCACCGCTGGAGTCGCGACACCGGTGAGCGAGTCTTCCACTGGCGGCCGCACCAGGGCGTGGTCGCGCCGCTGGCCGTGTCAGCCGATGAGCAGTGGGTGCTGAGCTTCGGCAGCCAGCAGCTCGCCGAGACCCGGATCGACACGGGCGAGCCGCGCCTCAAGTGGGACCGGCACATGGGCAGCGTCGAGTCCGTGGCTTTCCACCCCGCGGGGCAGCAGGTGGTGACCGGCTCCAGCGATGAGACCCTCCGGCTCTGGGACCTGGCGACCGGCAAGACCGAGCGGGTGTTGGCCGGTGCCCGGCTCGGCGCCTTCTGCGTCGCCGTCTCGCCCGACGGCAAGCGGGTGGCGGCCGGCTGCAAGGACGGCGTGGTGCGCGAGTGGGACCTGGCCGAGGGCAAGCTGCTGCGCGAGCTCACCGGCCACCTCGGCTACGTCCGCGCCGTCCGCTATGACCCCTCCGGCGGACGCCTCATCAGCGCGGCCGACGATGGCTCGATCCGCGTCTGGAGCGAAGCCTCCGACAAGTCCGTCCAGGTGCTGACCGGGCATCGCGGCGGCGTGCTGGGACTGGCGGTCTCCGCCGACGGCAAGCGCCTCCTGAGCTGCGGGCGGGACGGGACGGTCCGGCTGTGGGACACGGGCACCGGCGCGGAGGTGCGACTCCTGGACCCCGCCGCAGGCTGGCTCTCGAGCGTCGCGTTCGCCGCCGGGGAGAGCTGCGCGGTGGCTGCCGGGCGCGACGGACGCCTTCGCAACTACCGTCTGGCCGACGGCCAATGCCTGCTGGAGACCCCCGGCCGGGGCTGGGTCTACGCCCTGGCATGCGCGGGCGGCGGCGGGCCGAGCTACGCCGCGAGCGGCGACGGCCGGGTGGTCGCGCGGGATCCCGAGACCGGCCGGGAGTTGGCCGTGTACCCGCACGGCGCCGCCGTCAACGCCATCGCGGTCAGCGACCAAACCCATCGGCTGGTGACCGCCGGCCGCGACACGACGGCCCTCGTCTGGCCGCTGTCGGAGGCCATCGCCGCACCGGGTGCGGCTGCAGCGGCAAGCCCCGGCCCGGCGCCGGTGGTGACCAGACCCGCCACCTATCCCGAGCACGACAGCATCGGCTGTGAGGCCAATCCCACCGGCGACCCCATCGGCGGTGGCGAGGGCTACCGGGACATCCGGACCGCCGGCGACCTAACGGTGAGGACCCGCGACGAGCTGCTGGCGGCACTCAAGCAGGCGAAGGCCGGGCAGGTCATCTTCGTGCCGGACGGCGTGGAGATTGACCTGACCGGCCAGAGCAGTCTCAGCCTGCCTGCCGGCGTCACCCTCGCCGGGACCCGGGGCCTCCGCGGCTCCGCGGGTGCGCGGCTGTTCACCACCCGCCGGGCGACCAGCCCCCTGTTCCAGACCTCCGGCGACGGCATCCGCGTCACCGGACTGCGCCTCGAAGGGCCGTACGCCGGGCCCGAGCTGATCGCCGAGTTCTCCCAGGGCATCAGCCTCACGCACCACAACGTTGAGGTGGACAACTGCGAGGTCTACAACTGGAACTGCGTCGGGATCGGCGTCGGCGGCGGGGGCGACGTCCGCATCCACCACAACAGCATTCACCACTGCCAGCTTTCGGGCTACGGCTATGGCGTCGTCACCTCAGGCGCCAACTGCTTCATCATCGCCAACAAGTTCGACTGGTGCCGCCACGACATCGCCTCGAGCGGCTCCCCCGGCGACTGCTATGAGGCCGCCTGGAACCAGGTGGGAGAGAACGCCACCAGCCACCGGTTCGACATGCACGGCGGCAGCGACCGCGGCGACGGCACCGACATCGCGGGGGACTGGATCCACATCCACCACAACACCTTCCTGGACGCCAAGCACCGGGCGGTGGTGATCCGTGGCGTCCCCAGCCAGGGCGCGGACATCCACCACAACTGGCTCGCGCAGCCGTCTGCCAAAGACGCCGTGGCGAGCGGCGGCAACACCCGGGTCCACCGCAACGTCTGCGGCCCGGGCAAGACGCTGGAGGAGTAGCGCGGTCCGGGCGGCGTCTGGCCTGCTGCCTGGGCGACAGAGCGCCCAGCGCGACTGCGGTGCCTGCTGCTCGCGCGCCCCGTGGCTCTTGCTGGTCTCCCTGCGGCAGTCTTGCTACGGGGCGTTGAACGACGGATAGGGGTCGCCTCCTACCTGCTGCTGCCAGTACGGGTCGTCGTGCTCGGGCAGGCCGTATTGCCGGGCGTACCAGTCGATCATCTCCTCGTTCGCCCAGCGGGCGTACGGGTGGAACATCGGCTCGCCGTGGAACTGTCCGGCGCGGGCGGGATCGTCGGTCAGCGCCCGCCAGCCGATGCGGATCACGGCCTCGGCCGGAGCCGCCGCGCGGCCGAAGAAGCCGAGCACCTGCGAGGCCGTGCTGGGCGTGCCGACGGCGCTGACGATGCTGGCCATGCGGCTGGGGGTGATCGAGTAGGCCGGCGCTTTGTTGATGGCTTGCGCGAGGCCGCGCGCTGCGGTCTCGGCGGCCGTGCCGGTGGTGCCGAACAGACGGGCCTTGGCCCCCGCCCAGGCAAACTCGATGATGTTCATCTTCTCCGGCGTGCGGGCCAGGACGTTGGCCAGGCGGTTCGCTTCGGCCGCTCCGCCCCGTCGCAGCGCGTTCCAGGCCGCGGTGTTCCGCAACCCCGTGACCGCTTGCTCGCCGGCGGCGCGGGCGCCGGCCACACGGGCCGCCTCGGAGCGCAGAAAGGCGCCTCGCCCCTTGCGCAGGTAGGAGAACACTGAGAACGGCACCGAGGGCCGCTCGCCCGGCTCATTGCTCAGGACATCGAGCGCTTTCCCCTCGAGGAACCGCCCGGCGTCGTGCAGGGCGTGGCCGGCGTCAAAGCCGCCCGACTCCAGACCCAGGGGATCGGCCCGGTTGACCGGGTCGAAGGCGGCGTAGGCATACGGGTTCGCGCTGTCGGTGTAGCCCAGGGGATCGGGCGACAGGAACTGGCACAGCCGGGTCGAGTACCAGCGGTTGCGGAGGTAGACGAGGCCGCTGCGCGGCGGGCTGAAGGCGGTCCCGAAACCGAACGGCAGGCCGCACTTGAGCCCGTCGGCAAGGTCGGGGCCGCCGTCGCGGCTGGTCAAGCCGCCGCCCGAGTCGTACCGGCTCGCCCGGCCGTCCGGGTCATACTCGGCCGTCTCGACGATCCGCCCGTCACCGGCGCTCCAGACGCCGACGATCCCGTTCCGCTCGTCGGCCAGGGGAATGAACACGCGGTTGGTCTTGAGGTCGCGCCACTCGACCAGGTGATCCCGATCGACGCCCCAGGCCGCGTCCCACAACGCCGTCCCGCCGGCATCATAGGCGGCGATGATCTGCTCGCCGTCGTAGACGAATGACTGCACCTTGCCGCCCGGCTGGAAGACCGCCGTCAACCGGCCGTAGCCGTCGTAGGCATAGGCCGCGAGCATCGCGCCAGTGGCCGCTCTGCGGGCAATCAGGCGGCCGCGGGCGTCCCAGACGTAGCCGCCCAGGGCCTCGGAGCTGACCCGCCCCGCGGCATCGTGGGCGACCGTGACGGCCTGCCCACCGAGGTGGACCTCGCGGAGCCGGTGGCCGGGCCCGCGGGGGAGGGCTTCCCAACGGCTCTGCTCGGCGGCGATGGTGGCCACGCCCAGGGGCCCGCCGACCATCGGCTCGCGGACGTATTCGAACGGCACCGCCGCGATCCCCGCCTGACCTGCCAGGGCGGCCGCGGCGCCGGCCCCCGGCAGAGCCATCGGCGGCTCGAAGCCATCGGGCACGCCGTCGGCCTCGAACAGCGTGGTGAGCCGCTCGTTCGGACCGTAACCGTAGCCGCGCCACGGCCGCCGCCGGCCGTCGGCCGACAGGCCGGGATGGTCGAAGGCCGCGGCCACCGCGGCGGTGCGGCCCATCTCATCGCGGGCGACGGTCAACTCGGCCAGCGGCCCGGCCGGCAGCGCTCCGCCAAGGGCATACGCCTGCGCCCAGGCCGCGTGCAGCGGACTCCCGTCGGCGCCGCGGTCGAGGGCGGTGTAGCTCCACCTCACCGGCTCGCCGAAGCTGTTGAACCGCCGCCGCTCGCGGAGCGGGTCGGCGGCCGGCTGGAAGACCTGGTCCCGTCCGGCGTAGCGGTCGCCGGCATAGAGGAAGTCGACCTGGGCCGTCGGACCCTCGGTCCGCTCAAGCCGGGCCAGCCGGCCGGCCGCATCGTAGTGGTTCAGCCAGGCGGCGCCGGTGGGATAGCTGATCCTCCGCTGCCAGGTGGTCCCGCCATCCTGCAGCTCCCAGGCCGCGCCGACGTCGTGGCCGGGCAGGTTGCCGACGGCCACTTGTTGCAGCGTCGGCCGGTCGAGCAGGTCGTAGGCGAACTGCTGCTTGATGTCGGCCTTGGGGATGCCCAGGGCGGCCAGGGCGCGGTTGGTCTCCAGCAAGTCGGTCAGCCGGCCTTGCTCGTCGTACTTCCGCTGCGTCAGCAGACCGCCCCCGGCGCCTTCGAGCGTCTCGCCGGTCAGGTCACCGCGGCTGTCGTAGGCGAACCGGATGGCCGCACCGTCGGGGAGCAGCCGGCGCTTCACCCTGCCGTGCCCGTCATACTCCCAGCGAGTCGGCTGCCCGAACCCGGGGCAGCGCTCCGAGATCAGCCGGCCGAGCGCGTCGTAGGTGTAGACGATGTCCTGCCCGCTGGAGTCGGTCACGCGGGTGACGCGGCCGGCTCCGTCGCGGAAGTACCGCGTCGGCTCGAACTCGGACAGGTCGCCCGCGTGCATCTGGACCAGGTCGAGCTCGACGCGGCCCAGCAGGTCGTAGGCGGCGCGGCGGACCGAACCGTCGGGGTAGAGCGTTTCGGACACCTCGCGGGCGCCGTTGCGGTTGAGGGTCGTCTCCCGCGCCTCGCCGTCGCCGTAGGCGATCTGACGGAGCGGTCGCAGCTCGCGGTCGAACTGGGTCTCGAGGCAGGTGGTGATGGGCGAGCCGCCGTCGGGATTGGGCCGGATCAAGAGCTCGAACCGCCGGCGCTGGACCGGGTCCCAGAGCGAGGCCTGCTGGCTGCCATCGGGCTCCCGCGACCAAACCTCGTTGCCGGCGCGGTCGCAGGTGGCGAAACGGCTGCCGCCGCCCGCCACCTGGTGCGAGACCAGCCGGCCGGCGGGGGTGTAGACCAGAGTCTCGAACAGCAGTCCGTCGCGCTGAGCGGTCGCCCGGCGGCCGTGGTCGTCGTAGGCGAACCGCTCGTGCGCGGCGTAGCCGTCGTCACCGCGGTCCTTGGCGGCGCGCTGGTCCTCCTCCTTCGTGAACTCCCAGAGCCGCTCGGTCAGCTCGTCACGCTCGCTGTGGCGGAGGAGGAATCTCCGGCCCCGCTGGGTGCCCACACGGAACAGGCGCCCGAAGCCATCGTACTCGTAGATCTCACTGACTTGCCCGTCGGCCGAGCGGACGGCATCGGTACCGTAGTGCACCCGGCGCAGCGAGCCGTCGTCGTCCGAGGAGTAACGGATCTGCTGGAGGATCGGCCCGGTCCCACCGGCCTGGGTATCCTCACGGCTGAGCTGGTCAAGGGCATCGTAGGTGAAGGTCGTCACCAGGCCGGTGGGGTCGGTGTGGCTGGCGGCCAAGCCGACCGGGTTGTAGCTGTAGAGGTCGGTCATGCCAACCACATCGCCCTCCACCCGGAAACGCTTGACGCGGGTGACCCGGCCCTCGATGTCGTACTGCCACTGCGTCCGTGCGCGAAGGATGAGGTTGCCGTCGCGGGCGCTGAGATCCTGCAGTCGGCCATCGGTGTCGTAGGTGTAGGTCCAGACGAGACCCTCGGGGTCGGTGCGCTGCAGCCGGCGCCCGAGGGAATCGCAAACGGTCAGGGTCACGGCGCCGTCGCGGGTGGTGCGGACCACCTCGCCGAGCACGTTGTAGCGGTACTGGAGGTGGGAGGCCTGCACGGCCGACTGAGCGTTGGCCGTGGCGCGGATAGCGTCGGAGACGCGGGCAGGCAGCCCGAGCTCAAGCAGGCTGGCAGCGGGCGTGCCGGCAGGCAGGAGCCACTGGTAGGGGCCACGCAGCTCGGCATTGGGTGCGTCGGCCGGACCGTCGGTCAGCGGGTAGGCCAGGTCGTACTGTGGCCGGGTGACGTCGGCCAGCGGCCCGCCCCCTTCGGCGTTGCGCGCCTCGGTGCTGTTGACCCCGCGGCTCTGATAGTAGCTGTAGAGCACCTGCTCGCCGCCTTGCTCGGACCATTGCACGAGGCGGCCGTGGCTGCTCCAGTCCAGCTCGATCACCCGCCGGATCCCTGGATGAACCGGGTGCTCGAGGATCAGCCGGTCGGGCCGGAGCCGGCCGCAGGAGTTGGCGCCGGCCGGCTGCCCGTCGCCCGGGTCGATGCCGGGGAGGATCGGCCGCAGGCCGCGGAGCCGGTCGAGGGCCTCCTGGAGCCGGGTGCGGACCAGCACGAGGTCGCGGTCGAGCCGCCGCCCGCGCCCGCCCGCCGCCTGGGCCGAAAGGACGGTGTCGGCCTCGCCGAGTTTCCGGCGCAGCTCCTGATCGTCGGTGCGGCGCGCGAGGTCGACGAGCATCGGCCGACGGCGCTCGGCGAAGTCCTTGAGCCCCCGCTGCGCCGCCGGCGAATCCAACTCGGCGAGCATCTGCTCCAGCGCCCGGATGTCGGCGTCGAGCGCGGGCCGCTCCGTCATCGCCACCGGCCGGCCCCGCTCCGCGCGGACCGCCTTGGCCGCGGCGGTATCCCCCGGATCGCAGTCGAATTCGTAGCGCACGGTGTAGACGATGCGCTGCAGGCCCGACACGTCTTCGGCCAGACTCCGCACCTCGACCGGCTGGTTGAAGACCGGTTCGTAGAAGTAGCGGGTGTGCCGCGCGGCGATCTTGCTCTGCCCGCCCCGGCCGTCGTAGCAGGTCACCGGGCCCGTCTCAGGCAGCTCGGTGTCGCGGACCAGATTCAGCCGCGAGCGCCAAGCCGCCGGGCTGTAGCCGGCGATCCCCAGGTAGGCATGCCGCACGCCGCCGCGGGCCGGCAGCCAGGCCTGCGTCGTGCGGCCCGGCTTGCGCTCGGTGGTCACCTGGCCGTCGGCGTCGTAGGTGGTCTCGAAGCAGACGTACTGGGTGCCGTCGCGGACCGCGCGCACCAGGGTCTCGCCGCGGAAGTTGAGGCCGTAGAGGGTCTGGTGTCCGTCGCCCGTGGTGACCTTGGCCCAGCGGCAGATCCGGTTGACGTCGACCGCCGTGCGCGCGCGAGTGGCGGCCAGCCAGTCGATCGGCTCGCCGTGGACGTCCTCGAGGAAGTAGTCGTTGGAGGCGGGCCGGTAGCGGATGTCGTACCCGAGGTAGGTCGAGGCGGCGCCGAGCTGCTTGTCGGTCAGCCAGGAGCGGCGCAGCCGGATCTCCGACTCGTCGGACGGCGGCAGGGCGAAATAGGGTGTGGGCGCCAGGCTGCTGCTGATCGTGTCGGGCAGCGCCTCGATCGGATAGCGGCTCTTGAGCTGGGTGGGCAGGAACGAGAGCAGCGCGCTGGGGCTCTCGGGCCCCCAGTCGAACCGGGTCTCGGGCAGGCCGGTCTCCCAGGTCATCATGGTCACGCCGAACTCGCCGTAGTTCTGTCCTGCGGCCTGCACCGCGGCGCCCCCGGCGCGCTGGCGCATGACCCGGTCGAACACCTGGCTGAACGGATGGACCATGTAGGCGGTCTCGGACTCGATCTCAGGCGCGATACCG